>NZ_JBNCKT010000036.1:0-9667 GCF_049841675.1 Micromonospora sp. DT4 | reverse complement strand
CGAGTTCCTGTGCCATACCGCCACGTCGCCGCGGGGGGTGTCCCCCTGGGGCGGTGCCCGCCCGCCGCGATGTGGCGTGGCCGTACCGCCCACGCCTCTCTTCGTTTCCGGCCTCAAGCCACCCCGTCCCACCCCACCTGTGCTCCACACGTCCTTTGCTCTGCTTCACCGGACGCAACGGTTCGGGCCGCTCTCTGTTGCGTCCGTTGAAGCAGAGTAAAGGTGGCGGAGGGGGAGGGCCGAGGGGGCGGGTGAGGGCAGAGCCGTACCCCCGGTGGGGTACCCGGCGGATGGCCGCCAGCTGCGCGAATGCCCCGCCGGGCAGCGGGAATGCGGACGGGGAGGTACGTGTTGACGATGCCGGACGAGGTGTGCGGCCCGCTTGCCGGGTCGGCTCACGCCCATGGCACACTGGTCAATCGGCCACCGGTTCCGGTTCACGCCCGAGCCCGTCGCGTACGGCGCGACGAGTGATGACGGCGACCCGGCGACCACCAACGAGAGGACCGAGGCGAGATGAAGGCAAACATCCACCCGGAGTACGTGACCACCGAGGTCAGCTGCTCCTGCGGTAACACGTTCACGACCCGTAGCACCGCCAAGGGCGGGGCGATCCACGTCGAGACCTGCAGCGCCTGCCACCCGTTCTACACCGGTAAGCAGCGCGTTCTCGACACCGCCGGTCGGGTCGCGAAGTTCCAGCAGAAGTACGCCAAGGTTCAGGCCAAGAAGGCCAAGTAACTCCCCGTTCGGCGCCCGCGTCCGGTTTTCCACCGGACGCGGGCGCCGTCCGCGTTTCGCCCGTTTCCACGCGCCGTCGGCTATCGGGCCGGGTCCGGTGTCGCACCGTCGAAGGAGCATCCGCAGCATGAGCAGCGAGCGTCTGGCCGGCCTCCTCGACGAGTACGCGGAGCTGGAGAAGCGGCTGGCCGACCCGGCCATCCACGCCGACCAGGCAACCGCGCGCCGGGTGGGTCGCCGGTACGCCGAGCTGGTGCCGCTGCACAAAGCCGCCGGCGAGCTGGAGCAGGCGCGCGCCGACCTGGCCGCGGCCCGTGAGCTGGCCGACGAGGATCCCTCGTTCGCCGCCGAGGCGGACACCATCGCGGCGTCCGTGCCGGCCCTGGAGGAGCGCCTCGCCGAGCTGCTCATTCCGCGTGATCCGTACGACGCCAAGGACGTGATCGTCGAGATCAAGGCTGGTGAGGGCGGTGAGGAGTCGGCGCTGTTCGCCGGCGACCTGCTGCGGATGTACACCCGGTACGCCGAGCGGCACGGCTGGATCACCGAGGTGATCGACGCGCAGGACTCCGACCTCGGCGGGGTCAAGGACGTCTCCCTGTCGATCAAGACGAAGGGCGTGCCGGAGGGCGGGAACGGCGTCTGGTCGCGGCTCAAGTGGGAGGGCGGCGTGCACCGGGTGCAGCGCGTCCCGGTCACCGAGTCGCAGGGCCGCATCCACACCAGCGCCGCCGGGGTGCTGGTGCTGCCGGAGGCCGAGGACGTCGACGTCACCATCGATCAGAATGACCTGCGTATCGACGTGTTCCGCTCGTCCGGTCCGGGTGGCCAGTCGGTCAACACGACCGACTCGGCGGTACGGATCACGCACGTTCCGACCGGCATCGTCGTCTCCTGTCAGAACGAGAAGTCCCAGTTGCAGAACCGGGAGCAGGCGATGCGAATCCTGCGGGCCCGGCTGCTCGCCGCCGCCCAGGAGCAGGCCGACGCCGCCGCCTCGGACGCCCGCAAGGCGCAGGTACGCACCGTGGACCGCTCGGAGCGCATCCGCACCTACAACTTCCCGCAGAACCGGATCACCGACCACCGGATCGGCTACACCGCGTACAACCTGGACCTGGCGCTCGCCGGCGACCTGGACGGGGTGCTGGACGCTCTGGTCGAGGCCGACCGCGCCGCCCGCCTCGCCGGCGACACCGAACTGACCC
Source organism: Micromonospora sp. DT4 (assembly GCF_049841675.1). Lineage (NCBI taxonomy): Bacteria > Bacillati > Actinomycetota > Actinomycetes > Micromonosporales > Micromonosporaceae > Micromonospora > Micromonospora sp. DT4. The sequence goes on along the minus strand of NZ_JBNCKT010000036.1, from coordinate 7,718 downwards.
GCCGCTGACCCACCGCCCGCCCCGCCGATCATGGAGTAGTGGTGGGTCGAATGTCGTGTCGTGGACCTTTTGTGAGGCACCACAAGTCCTTGATCGACGCCCTCGCCGAGGGGTCAGCTCGCGCGGGGGCGTGACTTGGCGCGCAGCATCTCCCGGTCGGCCTGCTCGAAGGCGACGCTGAGCGCGTCGCGCAGCCCGCCGCCGCCGGAGACCTCCGCGAAGCCGATGCTGACCCCGACCGGGGTGCCCGGCACCAGCGACTCCCAGTCCTCGTTGCGTACCGCAGCCTCGATCCGGCGGGCCACCTCGGCGGCCTCGGCCATGCCGGTGTTCGGGAGCACCACCACGAACTCGTCGCCGCCGTAGCGGGCCACGAAGTCACCCCGGCGCATCACCCGGTTGATCACCCCGGCGATACGTTGCAGCACCAGGTCACCGGAGTGGTGGCCGTGCCGGGTGTTGACCGCCTTGAAGCCGTCCAGGTCGCAGACGCCGATGACGACCCGCTCGCCCCGGGTGACGACGGCGGTGATGTACCGCTCCAGGCGACGCCGGTTGGGTAGCCCGGTGAGCGGGTCGGTCAACGCCTCACCCTCGTACCGTGCCGCCTCCCGACGCATCTCCTCGTGGTCGATCCGGGCGGCGATGCCGTCGATGTAGACGTCGCGCAGCCGGTCGTTGCGCTGCGCGGCGAGCCGGAACGCCAGCCGGTCCGCCCGGTGGGCCGCGGGATGGTCGCCGGCGCGGGCCAGCGCGATGCTGCGCAGCCGGGCCGGCTCGGCTGCCCCGAGCGTCTCGGTGGACACCTGGATGGTGTCCAGCCGGGTGACCGCCTCGATGGGCCGACCGTCCGCGACGGCCAGGCAGACCATGCCGAGCTGCCGCAGGTCCCGTGCGCGGGCGCTGTCACCGCCGTGGATGAGCAGCCGGGAAGGTACGGCGTCGTCCGCCGGTTCCAGGGTGTCGCCGAGCGCGGCCTGTCGTGCCGCCGAGTATCCGTACGCGGCGAGGCTGCTCGGACGCAGGCGACCGGCCCGCCCGCTCTGGACGAACTGGGCCAGGTCGGCCGCCACGTCCCGCAGTACGCGCAGGCAGCCGTCGCTGTCGCCGTTGTGGTCCAGCGCCACGGCGTTGCGCAGCCGGATGCCCGGCGCGGCGAACGTCTCCTCCGGGATGCCGGCGGTCAACCCGAGCTGCCGTGCGCGTTCGATCGCGCCCAGGGCGTACCCGTGGAAGCTGAGGTAGCTGTAGGCCATCGCGAGGTCGTGCCAGCCCCAGGCGGTGTCCCGGTCCGGGTCGTCCACGGCGCTCAGCGCCCGGGCGGCCTTGACGAGGTGGGTGACGCAGCGGTCCAGGGCGCCCTGGTGGTGCGCGGCGAGCGCGGCCAGCGCGTTGAGGTGCCCGTGCAGGTAGGGCTCCGCGAGGTCGCGGACGGCCGCCGACGCCTCCTCGATGGCCCTGGTGAACTCCGCCGTCCGACCGAGGTTGATCAGCGCCGAGAGGCGCTGCACCATGGCGTCCGCGCGGGCCGCCGGGTCCGAGGTGGTACGGATCACCCGTTCCAGGAGGGTGTACGACTCCGCGGAGCGACTTGCTTCTTGCAAAGCGCGGGCGTGCGAGAGAGTGTCAACCTGGTCATGGACCCGGTCGAGCCAGCCCACCCACAACCTCCTGTCGTGTGCGCCTCGACGCACCCGTTCATGGCGTCGCCCGCGACGCTTCATGATTATCGTGTGACCACTCTGCCGCAACACCCCCCCGAAGGGACAGGTCGTACCCGTCCGTCCGCCGCGGTGGCCTGGGCGGCCCGCGTGCTCGCGGCGGCCGGGGTGGGCCCGGCGCGCGTGGAGGCCGAGCTGTTGGCCGCGTACGTGTTGGACGTGCCCCGGGGGCGGCTGGCGCTCGCCGACGACCTGGACGACGCCCAGTTGGCCCGGCTCGACGAGCTGGTCGGGCGTCGCGCCGGTCGGGAGCCGTTGCAGCACCTGACCGGTCGGGCGGGCTTCCGGCACCTGGAGCTGGCGGTCGGTCCGGGTGTCTTCGTGCCCCGCCCGGAGACGGAGCTGCTGGCCGGTTGGGGTGTCGAGCAGGGCCGGGGCAGACCGGAACCGCTGGTGGTGGATCTGTGCAGCGGCACCGGCGCGATCGCGTTGGCGGTGGCGCAGGAGCTGCCCGACGCCCGGGTGATCGCCGTCGAGCGGTCCTCGGCGGCGCTGGCGTGGCTCCGCCGCAACGCGGCCGAGCGGGCCGCCGCGGGGGACCGGCCGATCGAGGTGGTCGAGGCCGACGTGACCGCTGCGGACCTGCTGGACGGCCTGGTGGGTCGGGTGGACGTGCTGCTCTGCAATCCGCCGTACGTGCCCGTGGAGGTGGTCGTGCCGCCGGAGGTGGCCGCACACGATCCGGCGGAGGCGGTCTTCGGAGGCGCCGACGGTTTGGCGGTGATCCGGCCGGTGATCGACCGGGCGGCGGCGCTGCTTCGACCGGGCGGGGTGATCGGGGTCGAGCACGACGACACGCACGGTGTGGCGGTGCCGGAGCTGTTCGCCCGTGACGGCCGTTTCGACGCCGTCACGGAGCATCCGGACCTCACCGGGCGCCCTCGGTACGCCACCGCGTCCCGACGGGCGGACGGCCAGCACACCCGTGTCCGGGCCGGCGTGGCAGACTGACTCCTCGTGATGCTCTACGACTGCCGATCGCCCGCAGATCGGGACCGCGGCATCGCTGCGGCCATCGAGGCGGTCAAGAACGGCGAGCTGGTCGTCCTTCCGACGGACACCGTCTATGGGATCGGCGCGGACGCGTTCACGCCGTACGCGGTCAAGGCGCTGCTGGACGCGAAGGGCCGGGGCCGGCAGATGCCGCCGCCGGTGCTTATCGGTTCGCGGCACACCCTGGACGGCCTGGTCTTCTCGCTGCCCTCGGCGGCGCGGGACCTGGTGGAGGCGTTCTGGCCGGGTGCGCTGACGATCGTGGTCGAGCACTCGCCGAGCCTGCAGTGGGACCTGGGTGACAAGACCGGCACGGTGGCGGTGCGGATGCCGCTGCACCCGGTGGCCCTGGAGGTGCTGCGCGAGACCGGCCCGATGGCGGTCTCCTCGGCCAACAAGACGGGCCAGCCGGCAGCGGTGACCGCCGAGGAGGCGCGTGACCAGCTCAGCTACTCGGTGCGCGCGTACCTGGAGGCCGGGCCCTGCCCCGATCCGGTGCCGAGCACGATCGTGGACCTGACCGGCGAGGTGCCGCAGTTGCTGCGGGCCGGCGCGATCCCGCTGGAGAAGCTGCGCGAGGTCGTACCGGGCCTCCTCGACGTCCAGGGGGCCTGAGTGCCCCCGTTCACCGTCCTGCACGTGTGTATGGGCAACATCTGCCGTTCGCCGATGGCCGAGCGGCTGCTCGCCCTCGCGGTGCGGGAACGGTTGGCGCGGCGTTCGCAGGACCCGGCCACCGCCGAGGAGTTGCTGCACAGCCACAGTGCCGGCACCGGTGGCTGGCACGCGGGCGAGGAGATGAACCCGCCGGCGGCGCGGCAGGTCATCGACCGTGGCGGTGACGTCGACGGGTTCGCCGCGCGCAAGCTGCGCTCGGACCACATCGACGCTGCCGACCTGGTCCTGACGGCCACGGCCGACCAGCAGGAGTACGTGGTGGCGCTCCGCCCGGACGCGGCGGCCCGCACCTTCGTGGTGGGTGAGTTCGGCCGGCTGCTGGCCGCGGTGGACGTTGCCGGGTTGCCGGCAGCCGAGGGGACCCCGCAGGCGGTGTACGCGCGGGGCGTGGCCCTGGTGGCGGCGGCGCACGACAACCGGATGGGCGCCTCGGCGCTGCCCACCGACGATCTCGACGACCCGTGGGGTCGCGGCGACCAGTGCTTCACCCGGGTCGCGGACGAGATCGAGGAGACGGTCCACCCGCTGGCCGCCACGCTGCTGCCCTGAGCGCCGTGCGAGTTTCCTCCGGGTTTGGGGAAAACGAGGGGCGAAAGGGGTGTTCCGGGTCATTCTGAACGGGTCCTAGCGTGACCGGCTCCTGCGGGGAGAGCTGATGATCCGGGCCCGACTCGACAAAGTGCTGACCGTGGTGATCGCCGGCGTGCTCGCCGGACTGGTACTGGCCGGTGCCGCGCTACCTGCGGCCCTCGTCTTCGGAATCGGCTTCAGCGCCCTCTCCACGCCGTACTCGGAGCTGCCCAGCACGCTCCGTACGCCGCCCACCGCGCAGCGCTCCAACCTCTACGCCAACGACGGCACCACCCTGATCACCTCCTTCTACCAGGAGGACCGGGTGGACGTCCCGCTGCACGAGGTCGCCCCGGTGATGCGCCAGGCCATCGTGGCCGCCGAGGACGTCCGGTTCTACCAGCACAGCGGGGTGGACCTGCGCGGTGTGGTGCGCGCCTTCACGGTGAACAAGCGGGACGGCAAGACCCGGCAGGGCGCCTCCACCCTGACCATGCAGTACGTCCGCAACGTGCTCAGCAGCGACCCCCGGCTCACCGAGCGGCAGCGCCAGGCGGCCACCGAGGTCACCACCGCCCGCAAGCTCCAGGAGATGCGGTACGCGCTGGCGCTGGAGCGGGAGTTGAGCAAGGAGGACATCCTCACCCGCTACCTCAACATCGCCTACTTCGGCGCCGGGGCGTACGGGATCGCGGCGGCCAGCAAGCGCTACTTCTCGGTCTCGCCAGCGGAGCTGACCCTGCCCCAGGCCGCGCTGCTGGCCGGGTTGGTCCGGTCGCCGGACAGTGACGACCCGATCAACGGGGACGCCGACGCCGCCCTGGGCCGACGGACGTACGTGCTGGAACGCCTGGTCGAGACGGGTCAGGTCCCCGTCGATGCCGCAGCCGCGGCTCAGGCCGAGCCGTTGCAGCTGCGACCGAGCGAGACGCCGAACGACTGCACGGGTGTGCCCGACGGGCACAACGACTGGGGCTTCTTCTGCGACTGGTTCACCCGCTGGTGGAGCAGCCAGTCGGCGTTCGGGTCGAGTGCCGACGAGCGGCAGCGCACGCTGCGCCGGGGCGGGTTCTCCATCGTCTCGTCGCTGGACCCGGCCGTGCAGCAGACGACCACCGAGCAGGTCCTGCGCATCTACCGGCAGACCGAGGCCCGGGCCGTGCCGACCGCCGTGGTGCAGCCCGGAACCGGCCGGGTGCTGGCGATGTCGGTGAACCGCACCTACAGCGTCGAGGACAACCCGGTCGGGCAGAAGAACCACCCGAACACGGTCAACCAGCTCGTCGCCGGCGGTGGGGCCATCGACGGGTATCAGGGCGGTTCGACGTTCAAGCTCTTCACCATGCTGGCCGCGTTGGAATCCGGCCTGCCGCTGTCGACCGAGTTCACGGCGCCGACGCAACTACTCACCCGCTTCCCGGCGACCGGGGCGGGCAGTTGCGACGGTCACTGGTGCCCGTCGAACGCCAGCCCCTCGTCGATGGACGGCCCCCGCACCATGTGGACCGCGTTCGGCAGGTCGGTGAACACCTACTTCGCCTGGCTCACCGAGCGGGTCGGCGCGGACCGGGTGGTGGAGATGGCCGAGCGGCTCGGCATCGTGCTGCGTGCCGACTCCGACGAGCGGCTGGCCCGCTACGGCGCGAAGGACTGGGGCCCGTTCACCCTGGGCGTGGCCGCGACGACCCCGCTGGACCTGGCGGTGGCGTACGCGACCGTGGCCGCCGAGGGGACGTGGTGCGCGCCGCTGCCGGTGGTCTCGATCAGCGACTCGGCCGGCCGTTCCGTGGACGCCGCCAAACCGGACTGCCGTCAGGTGCTCGACACCGACGTGGCACGGGCGGCGGCGGACGCGGCCCGCTGCCCGGTGGGCGACCAGTCGATGTACGGGCGGTGCGACGGTGCCACGGCGCCCGATCTGCGATCCCGACTGGGCCGCCCGGTAGCCGGCAAGACCGGCAGCTCCGAGCGGTACGAGACGGAGACGGTGGTGGCCTTCACCCCGCAGTTGGCGGTCGCCTCGATGGCCGCCAACCCCGACGACCCGCGCGACGCGGTCGGTCAGGCGGTGCAGGCCCGGATGGTGACCGCGGTGGGCGAGGTGCTCGCTCGTGCCCTGCGCAACCAGCCGGTACAGGACTTCGTCCCGCCGAGCGAACGCGCCGCGCTCCAGGTCACCGGCTCCCGCACCACGAACTAGGGGTTTGTTCGGCGTTGCGGGCTATGTTGCGGGCCATTCCGCCGAAGATCACCGCGTGGAACGGGGTCACCGATCCCCAGTAGGCGTGCCCCGCCAGACCGCGGGGGAGGAAGACGGCACGTTGCTGGTAGCGGCTGTGGCCGTCGTCGGTCGGCAGCGCCCGCATCTCCAGCCAGGCACGGCCGGGTAGCCGCATCTCCGCGCGCAGCCGCAACAACTCGCCGGGGATGATCTCCTCCACCCGCCAGAAGTCCAGCGCCTCGCCGACCTGGAGGCGATGCGGGTCGCGTCGGCCCCGCCGTAGCCCCACACCGCCGACCAGCCGGTCCAACCATCCGCGTACGGACCAGGCGAGGGGGAACGAGTACCAGCCGTGCTCGCCGCCGACGCCCTCGATGACCCGCCAGAGCGCGGTCGGCGACGCGTCCACCGCCCGTTCCCGCACATCGGTGTAGACGGTGCCGCCGGACCAGTCCGGGTCGCTGGGCAGTGGCTCGGCGGGCGCGTCCGGGCCGCTGGCGGTCGACCAGCGCGTCTCCACCTGGGCGTCGCGTACCTTGGCCAGCGCCAACGCCACCGCCTCGTCGAAGCCGGTGAGGCCGTCCGGCGGGTCGGGCACGTACCGGGCGATGTCGTGTTCGTGGGCGACGGCCTCGTGGATCAGACTCTCCACCAGCGGGCGGGCGATCTTGTTTGGCACCGGGGTGATCAGCCCGACCCAGTGCGAGGAGAGCGACGGGGTGAGCGGGCGGACCGGCACGATGATCCGTCGCCGCAGGCCGGCCACCCGTGCGTACCGCTGCATCATGTCGCGGAAGGTGAGCACGTCCGGCCCGCCGATGTCGAAGCCGCGATTCACCTCGAGCGGCAGCGTGGTGCAACCGGCCAGGTAGCGCAGCACGTCGCGGACCGCGATCGGCTGGATCCGGTTGCCGACCCACCGGGGGGTGACCATGGCGGGCAGCCGCTCGGTCAGGTAGCGCAGCATCTCGAACGACGCCGAGCCGGAACCGATGATCACCGCGGCGCGGAGCACCGCCGTGGGCACCCCGCTGGCCAGCAGGATCCGGCCCACCTCGGCCCGGGACCGCAGGTGTGGCGAGGGAACCTCGGCGTCGGCCGCCGGCTCCGGACCGCCCAGATAAACAATCCTGCGTACGCCGGCCGCGCAGGCCGCCGCCGCGAAGTTCGTCGCCGCCGCTCGGTCGGCTGCCTCGAAGTCCTCCCGACCGAGCGAGTGCACCAGGAAGTACGCGACATCCACGTCGGCGAACGCGGGGGCCAGCGTCTCCGGCCGGCTCAGGTCGCCCTCGACGATCTCGGCCGCCGACGCCCACGGCACGTCGCGCAGGCGTACGGCCTTGCGGGCCAGGCAGCGCACTGTGTGCCCGTCGGCGAGCAGCAGCGGCGTCAGCCGCCCGCCGATGTATCCGGTGGCTCCGGTGACGAGGCATCTCACGGGTCCCAGTGTGCGGCCCCCTAGACGATCTATTCCAAGGGGTGCGGGGCAGCGAACAAGAGCGAGGGTGTCCATGATCGACGTTGCTGAGCAACGA
>NZ_JBNCKT010000035.1:0-49768 GCF_049841675.1 Micromonospora sp. DT4 | reverse complement strand
CAGACCACCACAGAGCCCTCCAACAGCTGATCAGACAAGATCAACTTGCGGCGGCTTGACACAGGGCAACTCACGCGTCGACCCTAGCGGGCGCGCGGCACGCCGTCGTCGCGGAAATCGCTTTCGGCGCGTCGCCCCGCGCCCTACCGTCGGCGTCACATGCGGCACTCGGACGTCGGAGGGAGGTGGTGTTCATGCCGGACGTGGCACGCATGTTCCGCCATCACCAGCTCGACACCGACGAGGATGCCATGACTATCGATCTGACCGCCCTCGGCTGGGACGCCGACCGGGCGTCGTACGCCGCCCGACGTGGCGAGCGCCACCCGGGCCGGGTGGCCCGGGTGGACCGGGGAGTCTGCACGGTGCTCACCGCCGACGGTCCGGTCCGCGCCAGCCTCGGCCCGTCCGTGCTGGCCGCCGCTGCCCAGGACCCCTCCGCGCTGCCCTGCGCGGGGGACTGGGTGCTGCTCACGCACTGGCCGGACCGCCGGATCACCGTGGCGGCCGTGCTGCCCCGGCGAGCCGCGCTGATCCGCCGTACCGCCGGCAAGGACGCCAGCGGTCAGGTGCTGGCCGCCAACCTCGACACGGCCGCCGTGGTGGAGCCGGTGCACCCGGAGCCGGACGTCGGCCGCATCGAGCGGCTGCTCTCCCTGGTCCACGAGTCCGGGGCCCGGCCGCTGGTGGTGCTGACGAAGTCCGACCTCGCGGCCGATCCGGCCGCGCTGGCCCGCCAACTCGCCGCGGTCGCCCCCGGTGTGCCGGTGCTGGCGGTCAGCGCCGAGCGCGGCACCGGGCTGGCCCCGCTGCGCGCCGAAGTCGCCCCGGGTCGCACGTTGGGGCTGCTCGGGCCGTCCGGCGCGGGCAAGTCGAGCCTGGTCAACGCGCTCGCCGGCGCGGTGATGATGCCGACACAGGCGATCCGCCGCGTCGACGGCAAGGGCCGGCACACCACCACCTGGCGGGCCCTGGTGCCGATCCCCGGCGGCGGCGCGGTGATCGACACGCCTGGCGTACGGGCGGTCGGTCTGCTCGACGGCGTGGCGGGGTTGGACCGGGCGTTCGCCGACGTCGCCGGGCTGGCCGAGGGTTGCCGGTACGCCGATTGCCGGCACGACCGCGAGCCGGCCTGCGCGGTCCGTGACGCGCTGCGCACGGGTGAGCTGTCCGCCCGCCGGTGGGAGAGTTGGCGGCGGCTGCACGGCGAGGTGGCACACGAGAGCCGGCGGCGCGAGGCGCGGCTCGCCTCCGAGCGGCGGGGCGGCTGGCGCTCGGCGCGGCGCAGGGCGGCCCACCCGCCATCGCCCGGGGGCTTCTGACCGGGCTGTCGGCGGGCCGTGCCTGGGTGCGTGTCCGGGCCGCCCGCGACCGGGGCCGACGGCTCGGTCGCGGCGCGGCCGACCGGCCTGAGCTGGGGGAATGTGCGGGCGGGGGAAACTGTCGTACCTCGGGGCTAGAGTTGCCGAGGCGTGTTTTCCGCGCCCGTACGACCGCTCGGAACCAGCCCAGAGCGGGACAGACCCTCCGCTTCACCTTCACCCGGGAGTACACGTACCGTGGCCGACCGACTCATCATCCGTGGCGCGCGCGAGCACAACCTGCGTGACGTCAGTCTCGACCTGCCCCGGGACGCTCTCATCGTGTTCACCGGGCTGTCCGGGTCGGGCAAGTCGAGCCTGGCCTTCGACACGATCTTCGCCGAGGGGCAGCGGCGGTACGTGGAGTCACTGTCGTCGTACGCCCGGCAGTTCCTCGGGCAGATGGACAAGCCCGACGTCGACTTCATCGAGGGGTTGAGCCCGGCCGTCTCGATCGACCAGAAGTCCACCTCGCGCAACCCGCGCTCCACCGTCGGCACGATCACCGAGGTCTACGACTACCTGCGTCTGCTCTTCGCCCGCATCGGCGAGCCGCACTGCCCGGTCTGCGGCGAGCGGATCTCCCGGCAGAGCCCCCAGCAGATCGTCGACCGGGTGCTCGCCATGGCCGAGGGCACCAAGTTCATGGTGCTCGCGCCGGTCATCCGGGGCCGCAAGGGCGAGTACGTCGACCTCTTCGCCGAGCTGCAGGCCAAGGGCTACGCCCGGGCCCGGGTCGACGGCGTGGTGCACCCGCTGACCGAGCCGCCCAAGCTCAAGAAGCAGGAGAAGCACACCATCGAGGTGGTGATCGACCGGCTCACCGTCAAGCCGAGCGCCAAGCAGCGGCTGACCGACTCGGTCGAGGCCGCGCTGGGCCTGTCGAGCGGCCTGGTGCTGCTCGACTTTGTCGACCTGCCGGAGGACGACCCGGATCGGGAGCGCCGTTACTCCGAGCACCTGGCCTGCCCCAACGACCACCCGCTCGCCATCGAGGACCTTGAGCCCCGGGTCTTCTCCTTCAACGCCCCGTACGGCGCGTGCCCGGAGTGCACGGGCCTGGGCACCAAGAAGGAGGTCGACCCGGAGCTGCTGGTTCCCGACCCGGAGCGCAGCCTGCGCGAGGGCGCGATCCAGCCCTGGTCGACCGGGCACAACCTGGAATACTTCCTGCGCCTGCTGGAGGCGCTCGGCGAGTCCCAGCACTTCGACGTCGACACCCCGTGGCGGGCGCTGCCGGCGCGGGCGCAGAAGACGATCCTGCACGGCTCCGACGACCAGGTGCACGTGCGCTACCGCAACAAGTACGGCCGCGAGCGCTCCTACTACACCGGCTTCGAGGGCGTGGTGCAGTGGATCGAGCGCCGGCACTCCGACACCGAGTCCGAGTGGTCCCGCGACAAGTACGAGGGCTACATGCGGGACGTGCCGTGCGCCGCGTGCGGGGGTGCCCGGCTCAAGCCCGAGGTGCTGGCCGTCACCCTCGCCGGCAAGAGCATCGCCGAGGTCTGCAACCTGTCCGTGGGGGAGTGCGCCGACCTGCTCGCCGGCATCGAGCTGACCGACCGGCAGAAGATGATCGCCGAGCGCGTCCTCAAGGAGATCAACGCCCGGCTGCGGTTCCTGCTCGACGTCGGCCTGGACTACCTCTCGCTGGACCGGCCCGCCGGCACGCTCTCCGGTGGTGAGGCGCAGCGCATCCGGCTGGCCACCCAGATCGGCTCGGGCCTGGTCGGCGTGCTCTACGTGCTCGACGAGCCTTCGATCGGGCTGCACCAGCGCGACAACCACCGGCTGATCGAGACCCTGATCCGGCTACGCGGGCTGGGTAACACGCTGATCGTGGTGGAGCACGACGAGGACACCATCCGGGTCGCCGACTGGATCGTCGACATCGGGCCCGGGGCTGGCGAGCACGGCGGCAAGATCGTGCACAGCGGCTCGGTGCCGGCGTTGCTCGAGAACAAGGAGTCGATCACCGGGGCGTACCTGTCCGGGCGGCGGTCGATCCCGACGCCGACGGGCCGCCGTGCGCAGGACCCGGGCCGGGAGTTGGTGGTGCACGGCGCGCGCGAGCACAACCTGCGCAACCTGACGGTGTCGTTCCCGCTGGGCCAGCTCATCGCGGTCACCGGCGTCAGCGGCTCGGGCAAGTCGACCCTGGTCAACGACATCCTGTACGCCGTGCTGGCCAACCAGATCAACGGCGCCCGGCTGGTGCCCGGCCGGCACACCCGGGTCTCCGGGCTGGAGCACGTGGACAAGGTCGTCGGCGTGGACCAGTCGCCGATCGGCCGTACGCCGCGCTCCAACCCGGCCACCTACACCGGTGTCTGGGACCACGTCCGCAAGCTCTTCGCCGAGACCACCGAGGCCAAGGTCCGGGGGTACGGTCCGGGCCGGTTCTCGTTCAACGTCAAGGGTGGCCGCTGCGAGGCGTGCTCCGGCGACGGCACCATCAAGATCGAGATGAACTTCCTGCCCGACGTGTACGTCCCCTGCGAGGTCTGCAAGGGCGCCCGGTACAACCGGGAGACGCTGGAGGTGCACTACAAGGGCAAGACCGTCTCGGACGTGCTGGAGATGCCGATCGAGGAGGCCGCCGAGTTCTTCTCCGCCATCCCGGCGATCCACCGGCACCTCAAGACGCTCGTCGACGTCGGCCTGGGCTACGTCCGCCTCGGGCAGCCCGCGCCGACGCTGTCCGGCGGTGAGGCGCAGCGGGTCAAGCTCGCGTCCGAGCTGCAGAAGCGCTCCACCGGGCGGACGGTCTACGTGCTCGACGAGCCGACCACCGGTCTGCACTTCGAGGACATCCGCAAGCTGCTGATGGTGCTCGAGGGCCTGGTCGACAAGGGCAACACGGTGATCACCATCGAGCACAACCTCGACGTGATCAAGACCGCCGACTGGCTGATCGACATGGGTCCGGAGGGTGGTCACCGGGGCGGCACGGTCCTCGCCACCGGCACCCCGGAGGAGGTCGCCGAGGTGGTCGAGAGCCACACCGGCCAGTTCCTGCGCCAGGTGCTCAAGCTCGACGGCGAGGCCAAGGGCGCGGCGGCGGCCACCACCCGGGCCGCCAAGGCCAACGGCGCGACCAAGACACGGGCGACCCGCAAGGTGCCGGCCGGCGCCCGCTGACCGCTGGGGTCTGGTTCCTGAGGGCGCGGCCGCCGCAGGCCGGCCAGTCCTCCCGAGACAGACCCTGGGCAACTCTCTCGGGGCGGGTCGGATGACGACCCGCCCCGCCCCTTTTGCCGGGGTCGCACGGATGCCGGTGTGAACTATCCGGCACAGTTGCGCGTGGAAGGAAGTGTGGCCGGGCTTTCGGACCGGCGCAGTGGGCGAGAGAGAGGCGAGGCATGAGCGACGATCAGGCGCTGACCGGTCCGGGTACGCAGACCCGTCGTACCCTGCTCACCGGCGTCGGGGCGGTCGGCGCGGCCGTCGTCCTGGCTGCCTGCGGCAGCGACGACGGCAGTGGCAGCGGCTCACCCACCAGTGGTGGCCCGGCGGTGCCCAGCACCGGCGACGCCGGCGGCGGCGACCGGCAGAACGCCCAGTCGCTGGCCACCACCGCCGACATCCCGGTCGGTGGCGGCAAGATCCTCGCCGCCGAGGGCGTGGTGATCACCCAACCCACGGCCGGCCAGTTCAAGGGCTTCAGCCCCATCTGTACGCACCAGAACTGCCCGGTCTCGAACGTCGACGGCGGCACCATCAACTGCACCTGCCACAGCAGCAAGTTCTCGATCGAGGACGGCTCGGTCAAGGCCGGCCCGGCCACCAAGCCGCTGCCGCCGAAGGACATCAAGGTCACCGGCGATCAGATCTCCTTGGCCTGACGGCTGGACACGCTGGCCGGGTGGGCCGGCCGCGCGCCCGCCCGGCCGTTGATCAACTCGGGTTCCACGAAGTCGGGGTACCGCGCGCGACGATGCCCCGACTTCCCCTACACCGAGTCGATCTAGCGGTCGACGTGGCGTGTCGGGGGTGCGGACTAGGCTTGTTGGTGTGGCTGACCCGTCGACCTACCGTCCCGCACCCGGCACCATCCCGGAGTCACCGGGGGTCTACCGCTTCCGCGACGGCACCGGCCGAGTGATCTACGTCGGCAAGGCGAAGAACCTGCGCAGCCGGCTCAACTCCTACTTCGGCGACGTCTGGAACCTGCACGAGCGCACCCGCCAGATGGTCACCACCGCCGAGTCGGTGGACTGGATCACCGTCGGCACCGAGGTCGAGGCGCTCCAGCAGGAGTTCACCTGGATCAAGCAGTACGACCCTCGGTTCAACGTCCGCTACCGCGACGACAAGTCGTATCCGTACCTGGCCGTCACCCTCGACGAGGAATACCCGCGGCTCCAGGTGATGCGCGGCGCGAAACGCAAGGGTGTGCGCTACTTCGGTCCGTACTCGCATGCCTGGGCCATCCGCGAGACCCTCGACCTGCTGCTGCGGGTGTTCCCCGCGCGCACCTGCTCGGCCGGGGTGTTCAAGCGGGCCGGCCAGGTCGGCCGGCCCTGCCTGCTGGGCTACATCGGCAAGTGCTCGGCACCGTGCGTCGGCACCGTCTCCGCCGACGAGCACCGTGCCATCGTCGACGGGTTCTGCGACTTCATGGCCGGCCGTACCGACACCATGGTCCGCAAGATCGAACGCGAGATGACCGAGGCGAGCGCGGCCCTGGAGTTCGAACGGGCCGCCCGCCTGCGCGACGACGTGGCAGCCCTGCGCCGGGCCATGGAGAAACAGACCGTCGTGCTCGGCGACGGCACCGACGCCGACGTGGTCGCGTTCGCCGACGACCCGCTCGAAGCGGCCGTCCAGGTGTTCCACGTCCGCGACGGGCGGATCCGCGGCCAGCGCGGTTGGGTGGTGGAGAAGACCGAGGACCTGACCACCGGCGACCTGGTGCACCACTTCTGCACCCAGGTGTACGGCGGCGAGCACGGCGAAGCGGACGTACCCCGTGAGCTGCTGGTGCCCGAGCTGCCGGCGGACGCCGACGCGCTGGCCGACTGGCTCACCAGCCACCGGGGCAGCCGGGTGTCGCTGCGCGTGCCCCAGCGCGGCGACAAGCGCACCCTGCTGGAGACGGTCGAGCGCAATGCCAAGGATGCGCTGGCCCGGCACAAGCTCAAGCGCTCCGGTGACCTGACCACCCGAGGCAAGGCGCTGGACGAGATCAGCGAGGCGCTGGGCATGCGCACCTCGCCGCTGCGCATCGAGTGCTTCGACATCTCCCAGATCCAGGGCACCGACGTGGTCGCCAGCATGGTGGTCTTCGAGGACGGGTTGCCCCGCAAGAGCGAATACCGACGGTTCATCGTCCGGGGCGCCACCGACGACCTGTCCGCCATGTCCGAGGTGCTGCGCCGCCGCTTCGCCCGCTACCTCGACGCGCGGGCCGAGACGGGCGAGGTGGGCGTCGAGTCGGCCGACGACCCGGCCGCCCCGGCAGACGCCGCCGAGCCGCAGGTCGGTGTCCTGATCGACCCGACCACCGGCCGGCCGCGCAAATTCGCGTACCAACCCCAGCTGGTGGTCGTCGACGGCGGCGCCCCGCAGGTCGCCGCCGCCGCGCAGGCCCTCGCCGACCTGGGCATCGACGACGTCGCGCTCTGCGGCCTCGCGAAACGGCTGGAGGAGGTCTGGCTCCCCGACGACGAGTTCCCGGTCATCCTGCCGCGCACCTCTGAAGGCCTCTACCTGCTGCAACGAGTCCGTGACGAGGCGCACCGCTTCGCCATCACGTTCCACCGCCAGCGCCGCTCCAAGCGGATGACCGAGTCGGCGCTGGACAACGTCTCCGGCTTGGGCGAGGTACGCCGCAAGGCGCTGCTGCGGCACTTCGGCTCACTCAAGCGGCTCTCCACGGCCACCGTCGAAGAGATCACCGAGGTGCCCGGGGTCGGCCGACGTACCGCCGAGGCGATCCTGGCCACCCTCGACCCGGGGGTGCCGGCCGACAACGGCGCGGAGAGCCCACCCGATGCGGAGACGACTTCTGCCGCTGGGCTAGCGGTTGAGGGCTTGCCCTCGCCATGATCGACTCAACTTCGGCGATATCGGGCCATCAACCGGCTGGGATAGCGCAATATCGCCGAAGTCGTGTGGGATCAGAACCTCCTGCCGCCTGGTGCGCATGCTCCTACTGCGCCATCTGGGCGAGATGCCCCGATATGGGCGATGATTCGGGCCCGCCCCGCCAGGGCGGCATGGCGGTGTCACCGGGGCGCAGCGGCACTGTTCGGCCCTGGGCGCTGCTCTGCACGTACGCCGGCGGTGTCGCCCGCGAGGAACTGTCTGAGCCCACCTGAATGCGGAACGCGCCGCCGTCGCACCCCCCATGATCGCGCTCGATCCTGGTTGTCTCCTGGCTGTCTCCTGGCTGTCTCCTGGTTGTCTCCTGGTTGTAGTGGCCTCGGCCGCGCGGCGAGGGCCCTCCTTCCTGGTGCTTTCCTGGTTCGAGCACGATGTTGCCCGGATGCGCCGCCTCGGATCCTCGGCGAGGCGCTCGCCCCGATCGGTAGGCAGCACTTTCGGGGATGTTGCTGCCTCACGACGGGCTGAGGCAGCAACATCCCCGAAGTTGCGCAGATCATGGACCAGCCCATGGACGCCAAGGCGCGCCGGGCGGTGGCGGATGCGAGGTCTGTCCTGTTCAGGGGCGTGGTGTGCGGTGTTCGGTGTCATCGTGGGGGCGGAATCGCGGGCCGCGCCAGGTCGTTATACCTGCCATGGCGCCGCGACCCCTCGGATCACGGCCGCGCGACCCCCGCTCGCCGTGCGCGACGCCGCCGCCGGGAAGACCGGCCGGGCCGGGCTCGTTACACACCGCGCACCGCCGAGCAGCAGCTCAGGCGGGTAGCCAGTCCCGGGAACACCCGCCGGGTCCGCGCCGTTACACACCTCGCACCGCCGAGCAGCAGCTCAGGCGGTAGCCAGCCCCGGGAACACCCGCCGGGTCCGCGCCGTTACACACCTCGCACCGCCGAACAGCACCGGCCCAGGCCGGTAGCCACCGCCGGGAACACCCGCCGGGCCGGCGTCGTTACATCCCCCGCACGGCCGAGCACCACCGCAGGCCGTGCCCGGTCCGGAGTGATCGGGCGGAATGATCCGCCGCCCCGGACCGTTGCACCACCCTTCGGGACACCCCCCGAGCAGGCCCCGCTGGGTCGCCGGGCCGGTCCCCCGTGAACGTTCCGCTTCGGCACATGCCCCGAACTTCGTGTCGTCGCGTTTCCCCCGACATGCAGAGGAGCACGCCATCATGCGTACCGATCTGATTCGTAAGACCGCCCTGACCGCCGCTGGCCTCGCGTTCACCGGTGGCGCGATCGCCGGACCGGTTACCGCCGCCTACGCCATGGCCGACGCCAAGCCCACCACCCAGACGGTGTCCGACCGCAAGGGTCACGGTGAGCGGGAGCTTGGTGTGCGGTACGAGGCGCAGCCGAACTTCTACTACTGCGGCCCCGCCGCTACCCGTAACGCGCTGAGCGTGCAGGGCAAGAACATCGACGTGGACGCCATGGCCAAGGAGATGGGCACCACCGAGGCCGGCACCAACTCGATCAACGACATCACCCCGGTGCTGAACAAGGAGACCGGCAAGGCTGACGCCTACCGGTCGGTGGAGATCAGCAGCCCGGACGCCGACGCCAAGCAGACCGACACGCTGCGCGCCGACGTGGTCAAGACCGTTGACGAGGGTCGGGCCGTGGTCGCCAACATCGCCGGCACCAGCACCGACACCGACGGCAACACCCACTCCTACGAGGGCGGGCACTACATCAGCGTGACCGGCTACCGCGACAACGGCAACGTCGTCACGATCGCCGACTCCGCCAACCCGGAGAGCGCCTCGTACCAGATCACCATCGAGCACCTGGCCGACTGGATCGCCACTCGCGGCTACGCCACCAGCTAAGAATCAACCGAAAAGGGCTGGACCCCTATCGTGGGGTCCGGCCCTTTCGGCATGCCCGGGGTTCATTCGGCAAGTACGGCCAGGATCTGCTCGCCGTACTTGGCGAGCTTGTTCTCGCCGACGCCGTTGACCCGGGACAGCTCGGCCAGCGAGGTGGGCTTGTCACCCGCGATCTGTCGGAGTGTGGCGTCGTGGAAGATGACGTACGCGGGGACGCCCTGTTCCTTGGCGGTGGCCGCCCGCCAGCTTCGCAGCCGCTCGAAGACGGACGCGGCGGCCGGGGTCAGCTCGGCCACGACGGTGGACGAGCCACGCGGCTTCGACGAGCGGCTCGACGCCGGCTTCTCCGGTTCGCGGCGCATGGTGACGGTACGGCGGCGGCCGAGTACGTCGGCGCTCGCCTCGGTCAGCGCGAGGGTGCCGTAGTCGCCCTCGACGGCGAGCAGCCCCTCGGCGAGGAGTTGGCGGACCACGCCCCGCCACTCGGCCTCGCTCAACTCGGTGCCGATGCCGAAGACGGTCAGCGACTCGTGGCCGTACTGGCTGATCTTGTCGGTCTGCTTGCCGAGCAGGATGTCGACGCAGTGCCCGGCGCCGAACCGCTGGTTGCGTTCGCGGTCGAGGCGGAAGACGGTGGAGAGCAGCTTCTGGGCGGCGACCGTGCCGTCCCAGGACTCCGGCGGGTTGAGGCAGGTGTCGCAGTTGCCGCACGCCGGCGTGGAGGTCTCGCCGAAGTATTCGAGGAGCTGGACCCGGCGGCACCGCACCGTCTCGCAGAGCGCGAGCATCGCGTCCAGGTGCGCGGCGAGGTTGCGGCGGTGCGCCAGGTCACCATCGGACGTCTCGATCATCTTGCGCTGCTGGACCACGTCCTGCAGGCCGTACGCCAGCCAGGCGGTGGACGGCAGCCCGTCGCGACCGGCGCGGCCGGTCTCCTGGTAGTAGCCCTCGACGGACTTGGGCAGGTCGAGGTGGGCCACGAAGCGTACGTCGGGCTTGTCGATGCCCATGCCGAAGGCGATGGTGGCCACCATGACCAGCCCGTCCTCGCGCAGGAACCGTTGCTGGTTGGTGGCGCGGGTGACCGCGTCGAGGCCGGCGTGGTAGGGCAGTGCGGCGATCCCGTTGGCGGTCAGGAACTCGGCGGTCTTGTCGACCGAGGCGCGGGACAGGCAGTAGACGATGCCCGCGTCGCCGGGATGCTCGTCGCGCAGCAGCGCCAGCAGCTGCTTACGGGGCTCCCGCTTGGGCACGATCCGGTACTGGATGTTGGGCCGGTCGAAGCTGGCCACGAAGTGCCGCGCGTCGTCGAGCCCCAGCCTGCTGGCGATCTCGCGGCGGGTGGCGCTCGTCGCGGTCGCGGTGAGCGCGATGCGCGGCACCTGCGGCCACCGCTCGTGCAGCATCGACAGGGCCAGGTAGTCGGGCCGGAAGTCGTGCCCCCACTGGGAGACGCAGTGTGCCTCGTCGATCGCGAACAGCGAGATGCGCCCCCGGTCCAGCAGGGCGAGGGTGGACCGGACGCCGAGCGCCTCCGGCGCCAGGTAGAGCAGGTCCAGTTCGCCGGCGACGAAGGCCGCCTCGACCCGACGGCGGGCGTCCAGGGTCTGGGTCGAGTTGAGGAAGCCGGCGCGTACGCCGACCGCGGTGAGCGCGTCCACCTGGTCCTGCATGAGCGCGATCAGCGGCGACACGACGACCGCGACACCCTCACGGACCAGGGCCGGGATCTGGTAGCACAGCGACTTGCCGCCGCCGGTGGGCATCAGCACCAGCGCGTCACCACCGGCGACGACTTGGTCGATAACGTCCTGCTGGAAGCCGCGGAAGGCGTCGTAGCCGAACACCCGGCGCAGCACGTCCAGCGCGCCGTCGGTACGCAGGTCGGTGGGGGAAGCCATCCGCGGAGTCTACGAGCCGGCTCCGACATCAGCGTCTGCAGACCGGTCGCAGGCCGGCCAAGAGGTCGGCATGGTCGATGGTCCTGCCGACCAGCATCGGCTCGATGGTTGGTGGCCGACGGCTCGGGGAACGGCGGCAGGTGGCCGCGAGTACCGGCACGGCGACAACCGAGGGTGCGGTGGGGCCGTTACTGCCCCGTCTCGCCATCCCCGTCACCCCCAGCAGAGCCCGCCGATGCCGGCCGCGCTGTGGAAGCCAGGGTGCCCGGTGACGTCCATGCAGACCTCTTTGTCGGGACCGACCCGGCCGCAGAAGACGGGCTCGACGTGGTTCCAGGCGTCGGCCGGGGACAGCAGCGCGGCCCCCGCCGGCATCTCGGGCCGCAGGATCGTCAACCCCTCCGGGTAGACGACGGCCTGGTCGCGGGCCTCCGTCAGGTTGGTCGCCAGGTAGGTCAGGTGCAGAGTCCAGCGCCGGGGCATTCGGTACGCACCGGCCGGCGGCCCGTTGCGGCCCGATCGCCGCTCGCGCTCCGTCGTGTAGCGGCTGACCAAGGAGTTGGCGTACGCGGACAGAGCGTCCGGTTCCGCCAGCGCGTGCGCGATGGCCGCCCGGACCCGCTCGGACACGTCGGCCCCGTCGAGTACGGCGCTCAGGTCATCCTGGAAGCCGTTGTGCTGCCGCGGCTCCCGCTCCCACCGCGACGATCGGTTGTCAGTCACCAGCCGCTGCCTCTCCGTAGCGGGCAATTGCCTAGAGACTGGACCACGAGGGAACGAAATGCAACGTCGTGTTTTCTTCCTTAAAGTGCTTAATCTGTGGTCGCTCCCAGGCAAGAATCGATTACTCGCAGTGGAGGTGATGTTGGCGATGTCGCAGGTGCCAAGTCCGACGATCAGGGCCCGCCGTCTGCGGCGCGAGTTGCGCCGCCTGCGGGACCGCACCGGACACACCGCCGAGGAGGTAGCCAAGATCCTGGGCTGGCATCGGACCAAGGTCATCCGCTTCGAACTCGGGCACTCCAGGGTGATGCCGAAGGACATGCCTCCGCTGCTCGACCTCTACGACGCCTCCGAAGAGGAGCGGGAGTCGCTGACCGGTTTGCTTCGGCAGTCTCGCCAGAAGGGCTGGTGGAGCGCCTACGGCGACGTGTTGCCGGACGACTACGTCGGCTTCGAGGCGGAGGCCACGTCGATCAGCGCATTCGAGAGTCTGTACGTTCCCGGGCTGTTGCAGACGGAGGAGTACGTCCGCGCGATCGTCAAGGCGGGGCGCAGCACCGCCGACCAGGACGAAATCGACCGTCGGGTGGCAGCACGACTCGGCCGCAAGGTTCTGCTC
This sequence comes from Micromonospora sp. DT4, assembly GCF_049841675.1. NCBI lineage: Bacteria > Bacillati > Actinomycetota > Actinomycetes > Micromonosporales > Micromonosporaceae > Micromonospora > Micromonospora sp. DT4. The sequence goes on along the minus strand of NZ_JBNCKT010000035.1, from coordinate 37,222 downwards.
TCGCGAGATATGCCGCCGAGATTGTGGATTGTGCTCGATGAGGCGGCCGTCCGCCGCATCGTGGGCGGCCCCGCCGCGATGCGAGCGCAGCTCGCTCGCCTGATCGAGGCTTGTGAGCTGCCCACCGTCGAGATCCAGATCCTGCCCTTCGCTGCCGGCGCGCACGCAGGCATGGGCGGCCCTTTTACCCTGCTCGACTACGCCGAGCCGACCTTGGACCCCACCGTCGTCTATCTCGACAACGACTCCAGCACCCTGCTCCTTGAGGAGGAGAGACACGTCGCCCGATATAGACTCATGTTCGATCACCTCATGGCCAAGGCACTCGACCCTGACGAGTCGGCTGGCTTCCTGGCCCAGGTGGCTGGTGGATACTGACTAGCGCTCAAGGGGTCTGACCGATGACCGCTCCGGACGTGCCCGCAGGGAAGTGGCGCAAGAGCAGCCGGAGCAGCGCAGGCGGCTCCAACTGTGTCGAGGTGGCCCCACTTGCTGGCGCGTTGGCCGTGCGGGATTCCAAGGATCCGGGCGGGCCGGCGCTCATCTTCGACCGGGGCGTTTGGTCGTCGTTTGTGACCGGTCTGCGGCGCGGCTCGCTCGGCTGACGCCTGCGGCAAGGTGTCGGCCTCCCTGCTGCCGGCGGCATCACCTCCATCCGGTTGGATGGCCCCATGGCGGTACGCATCGACATCAACGCACTCCGGGACGCGGCCGGACCCGTGGTCTGTGCAGCGGCGGACAAGCTTCAAGCATCCGGTCAGCCGGTGGTTCCCAGGCCGGTCGGCGGGGGAGTCTCCTACGTGTTCCGCGAGGCCGGGCAGCCTCCGTTCGAAGTCTGGGTGGGCATCACGGCGGACGGTTTCACCGCCGAGTGTGACTGCGCGGCCGCTGAGGAGCTGTGCGCCCACGCCGTGGCCCTCACCGCCACTGCCCTGGACGGCGGCTTCACGTGGTCGTCGGCGGCCACCCCGCCGTCGGCTCTGGCGATCAACCCGAGGGTCGCCGAGTTGGCCGAAGTGGCGGGCAGCATCTCCGCCCGACGCTTGGCGCTGTTGGTCGCCGAGTGGGCAGCCACGGATCGTGTGTTGGAAAACCGGCTGCGCGGGCAGGCTGGCCAACTCACGGCTTTCTCCGCTGCGGAGCTGGCCGGCCTCCGTCGGACGATCGACAGCCTGGCCCACGAGGCGACCAGCGGCAGCCGTTGGGATCTGCACGATGTGGAGAAGGCCGGTCGGGCGATCGTCGAGGAGATCGAAGTGCTTGCCCAACGCCCGCCGACCCAGGAGGCGCTGTTGCTGGTCGAGCGGGCCGCCCGCGCCTGGGACAGTCTCGCCACCTACCTCTACGACGCCTGGGAGACGTACGAGGATGAGCCGGCCGAGATCGGCGGTGCCCTACGGGCGGTCCACGTCCAACTCTGCGAGCAGGTGCAGCCGGATCCCGACGAGTTGGCCGCCCGACTTCTCAAGATCGTCGAGGTGGCCGACGTCGACTCGTGCCTTGATGAGCCGAACGATTACCTCGCCGTGCTCGGTCACCAACGGGTCAAGGCGCTTCGGCACCGCCGCTGACGGTCGTCATGATCCGCGTTGCCGGCCCCGGGTGGTCGGTGGTTGCCAGGCGGTCAGGTCCGCCTGAGTGCGGTTGAGTTCGTTGACCTGTGCGTCCAGGAAGGCGTTGTAGGCATCGGCCGGGACTCGTCCGGCGCACCCGAGCGACGGGTGCGCCGGACGGGCGACGCGGTCAGCCGGGCTGGCTGGACCGGTTGGCCAGGCCGCGCGGCGGGGCTTTCGTCCCGACCACGATGTCGACGATCTCGATGTAGCGGGCCTTGTTGCCCATCCGGAACGCGGTGGCCGCCGCGTTGATCTCCTCCAGGGTGTCGGCCTCGACCATCGTGACCTGGTCGTATTTGCCGTTCACCCCGGTGCACACCATGTGGGTGAGCTGCTTGGCGAAGCGGCCCAGGTCCCGGGCGTGCTCGGCGGAGACCTCGTGGCTGCCCTCCCGGCCCAGGGCAAAGTACTCCGAACTGATCCGCATGAACAGGAAACCGACGTACGTGTTCTTGTCCGCGAGATCGTGCATCGCATCATCCCGATGTCGGCGTTGACCTGCGGCTATCACGAAGAGGGTATTGATGGTTACTGATAGTCATCAAGAGTGGCGACTGTCGGGAGGCTGACCCGCGGCGCGCGGCGGCGGGCGTGCCCGTGCCCACCCCGACCGGCGGGATAGAGTCGCTGATTGACCAATCGCGGCCGATGGCAGCCGCGGCGCCACGGCTTGGGGGTACGGGTGAGCGAGGCGCACACAGTCGGTGACGGACAGCCGACGGCCGAGTCGGAGACCACCCTGGTGGTGGTCACCGGGGTGTCCGGTGGCGGTCGCAGCACCGTCGCCCGCGCGCTGGAGAACGTCGGCTACTACGTGGTGGACAACCTGCCGCAGGCGCTCATGCTCGACATGGCCGAGCTGGCGTTCAAGGCCGGCGGCGCCGCCCGGCGTACGGCGATGGTCCTGGACGTGCGCTCGCGCGCCTTCTCCACCGACCTGGCCGGCGCGATCCGGGAGCTGAAGGAGCGCGGCTTCTCGCCCCGGGTGGTGTTCGTCGACGCCGACGACGAGGTGCTGATCCGCCGGTTCGAGAGCGTCCGGCGCTCACACCCGCTGCAGGGCGACGGGCGGCTCGCCGACGGCATCGCCGTCGAGCGCGGGCTGTTGGAGGAGGCCCGCGACCAGGCCGACGTGATCATCGACACCAGCCACCTGAACGTCAACCAGCTCCGGCGGCGCATCGAGGAGCTGTTCGGCGGCGAGGACGCCCGCCGGCTGCGGGTCACCGTGCTGTCGTTCGGCTTCAAGTACGGCCTGCCGCCCGACGCCGACTTCGTGCTGGACGCCCGGTTCCTGCCCAACCCGTACTGGGTGCCGGAGCTGCGCGAGCACACCGGGCGGGAGGAGGCGGTCAGCGCGTACGTGCTGGGGCAGGAGGGCGCGGACGCCTTCGTCGCCTCGTACGCCGACCTGGTCAACGCCACCACCACCGGGTTCGAGCGGGAGGGTAAGCGGTACCTGACGGTGGCCGTGGGCTGCACCGGCGGCAAGCACCGCAGCGTGGCCATCGCCGAGGAGCTGGCCGGCCGGCTGCGTCAGGCGGGGCTGGCGGCCAACGCCCAGCACCGCGACCTGGGGCGGGAATGACGACGCGCCGGGTGGTGGCGTTCGGCGGCGGGCACGGCCTGTCGGCGTCGCTGCGCGCGCTGCGGCACTGCGCCCCCGAACTCGACCTGGACATCACCGCCGTGGTGACGGTCGGCGACGACGGCGGGTCCAGCGGCCGGCTGCGCGCCGAACGGGGCGGCCTGCCTCCGGGTGACCTGCGGCAGGCCCTGGTCGCGCTGGCCGGCGACCATCCGGCCACCCGACGCAGCGCCGGTCTCTTCCAGCACCGCTTCGCGGCGGCGCAGGCTGTCCGCGTACTCCCGGATGGCGGGACCGCCGCGGCCCCGGCGGTGGCGGGCGCGCCCGGCGCGGACGCGGACGCGCTTGCCCGAAACCCGACAGACGCGGGCCCGCGGGCGGGTGACGCGGCGCGCGCGGACGGCCTGGCCGGGCACGCGGTGGGGAACCTGGTGCTCTCCGGCCTCATGGAGCTGCTCGGCGACCCGGTGGCGGCGCTGGAGCACGCCGGGGCGATGCTCGGCGCGGTCGGGCGGGTCCTGCCGATGTCGCGCCAGCCGGTCGACATCGAGGCGCGGGTGCGCGGGGTCCACCCGGACGCCCCGGACGAGGTGCGGACCGTTCGCGGTCAGCACCAGGTGGCGGTCACCACCGGCCGGGTGGAGTCGCTGCGCCTGACCCCGGCCGCTCCGGCAGCCTGCGCCGAGGCCCTGGCCACGATCGGCGCGGCCGACTGGTTGATCTTCGGGCCGGGCAGTTGGTACACGAGCGTGCTGCCGCACCTGCTGGTGCCGCAGCTGGCCGACGCGATCGTGTCCAGCTCGGCCCGACGCCTGGTCACGCTGAACCTGGCCGCGGAGAAGGAGACCCTCGGCCTCTCGGTCGCCGACCATCTGGCGGCGCTGCGCTGGTACCTGCCCGAGCTGAAGGTGGATCTCGTCCTGGCGGACGCCAAGGCAGTGGGTGACCCGGAACCGGTCGAACGTGCGGCAGAATCGCTGGGTGCCCGCCTGGTCCTCGCCCCCGTCGCCGTCACCGACGGCACTCCCCGCCATGATCCGGCTGCCCTGGGCGCCGCGCTGGTGCCTGTCCTGGGTGCCGATCGTTAGACACGTACGTAATCACCGGCGACACGCCGGAACAGGTCCGTGAGGGGACGCACAATGGCGATGACGGCTGCGGTCAAGGACGAGCTGAGTCGGGTCGACGTGCCCAAGCCCTGCTGTCGGCGGGCGGAGATGGCCGCGCTGCTGCGCTTCGCCGGAGGGCTGCACATCGTCTCTGGACGCGTGGTGGTGGAGGCGGAGTTGGACACCGGGGCGGTGGCGCGCCGGCTGCGCCGGGAGATCGCCGAGGTCTACGGCTACCCCAGCGAGATCCACGTGCTGGCCTCCGGTGGGCTGCGCAAGGGCAGCCACTTCATCGTCCGGGTGGTCAAGGACGGGGAGGCGCTCGCGCGGCAGACCGGCCTGCTCGACGTGCGCGGCCGGCCGGTGCGGGGGCTGCCCCCGCACGTGGTGGCGGCGAACGTCTGCTGCGCGGTCTCCGCGTGGCGGGGCGCGTTCATGGCGCACGGCTCGCTCACCGAACCCGGCCGCTCCAGCGCGTTGGAGATCACCTGCCCGGGGCCGGAGTCGGCGCTCGCGTTGGTCGGCGCGGCCCGCCGGATCGGCATCACCGCGAAGAACCGTGAGGTACGCGGGGTGGACCGGGTCGTGGTCAAGGACGGCGACGCGATCGCCGCGCTGCTCACCCGCATCGGCGCCCACTCCAGCGTGCTGGCGTGGGAGGAGCGTCGGGTACGCCGCGAGGTGCGGGCCACCGCCAACCGGCTGGCCAACTTCGACGACGCGAACCTGCGCCGCTCGGCGCGTGCCGCGGTGGCCGCCGCCGCCCGGGTCACCCGTGCGCTGGAGATCCTGGCCGAGGAGGCGCCCAACCACCTCACCGACGCCGGGAGGCTGCGCCTCGAGCACCGGCAGGCGTCGCTGGAGGAGTTGGGGGCGCTCGCCGACCCGCCGCTGACCAAGGACGCCATCGCCGGGCGGATCCGCCGTCTGCTGGCGCTGGCCGACAAGCGGGCCCGGGACCTCGGCATCCCGGATACGGAAGCAGCCGTCACGCCCGACATGCTCGTGGTCTGATAGGACGGTGGGGCCGTACGGTGCGCCGGGAACACGACCCGGCGCAGCGTGGTCCCGCGCGCTCGGATAGGGTCGCTGAGTACGGCAAGGGGGCCGATACCGGCACTTCTCGTCGTGCCCACCGCCTGGGGCGGTCAGGTCCTCAGACCGCGCGGCGGGGTGGCCGAGATGAACCGTCGACGGCCGGCTCCAACGGTCGGCGCACACCATTCCCGCCGGCCCGTTGAGTCAAGCCGGCGGACCAGAACGCAAGGAGATGGGACCTGTGACCATCCGGGTTGGCATCAACGGCTTTGGCCGAATCGGCCGTAACTTCTTCCGGGCAGTGCTGGCGTCCGACGCCGACATCGAGGTCGTGGCGGTCAACGACCTGACCGACAACGGCACGCTCGCCCACCTGCTCAAGTACGACAGCATCCTCGGCCGCCTGCCGTACGAGGTCAAGGCCACCGCCGACGAGATCACCGTCGGTGGCAAGACCATCAAGGCGTTCGCCGAGAAGGACCCGGCGGCGCTGCCGTGGGGCGAGGTCGGCGCGGACGTCGTCATCGAGTCGACGGGCTTCTTCACCGACGGCACCAAGGCCAAGGCGCACGTCGACGGCGGCGCCAAGAAGGTCATCATCTCCGCTCCGGCGAAGAACGAGGACGTCACCGTCGTCATGGGTGTCAACCACGACACCTACGACCCGGCGAAGCACACCATCATCTCCAACGCCTCGTGCACGACGAACTGCCTGGCCCCGATGGCGAAGGTCCTGCAGGACACGTTCGGCATCACCAAGGGTCTGATGACGACGATCCACGCGTACACCCAGGACCAGAACCTCCAGGACGCGCCGCACCAGGACCTGCGTCGTGCCCGGGCCGCCGCGCTGAACATCGTCCCGACCTCCACCGGCGCCGCGAAGGCCATCGGCCTGGTGCTGCCGGAGCTGAAGGGCAAGCTCGACGGGTACGCGCTGCGGGTGCCGATCCCGACCGGCTCGGCCACCGACCTCACCGTCGAGGTCGGCCGCGAGACCACCGTGGACGAGGTCAACGCCGCGCTGAAGGCCGCCGCGGAGGGCCCGCTCAAGGGCATCCTGGTCTACAACGAGGACCCGATCGTCTCCTCCGACATCGTCACCGACCCGGCGTCGTGCATCTTCGACGCGCCGCTGACCAAGGTCATCGGCAACCAGGTCAAGGTCGTCGGCTGGTACGACAACGAGTGGGGCTACTCGAACCGCCTCGTCGACCTCGTCAAGCTGGTCGGTTCGTCGCTGTGAGCATCCGGACCCTCGACGACCTGCTCGCCGAGGGGGTGTCGGGTCGGCGCGTGCTGGTGCGCGCCGACCTGAACGTCCCGCTCGACAAGCAGACCGGTGCCATCGACGATCATAACTCCGCCTCCGCGCCGCAGGGCGGCACTCCGGACGGAGTGAGGATCGCTGACGACGGCCGCATCCGCGCGGTGCTGCCGACCCTCGGCGCGCTGGTCGAGGCCGGCGCGAAGGTGGTCGTCTGCTCGCACCTGGGCCGCCCGAAGGGCGCTCCGGACCCGCAGTTCAGCCTGAGCCCGGTCGCCGGGCGGCTCGGTGAGCTGCTGGGCGCGCCGGTGCGCTTCGCCACCGACACCGTCGGTGACTCCGCCCGCTCGACCGTCGCCGACCTGGCCGACGGTCAGGTCGCCCTGCTGGAGAACCTGCGCTTCAACGCCGGTGAGACCAGCAAGGACGAGGCCGAGCGGGGCGCCTTCGCCGACCAGCTCGCCGCGTTCGGCGACGCGTACGTCGACGACGCGTTCGGCGCCGTGCACCGCAAGCACGCCAGCGTCTACGACGTGCCGGCGCGGCTGCCGCACGTTCCGGGTCGGCTGGTGCTGCGCGAGGTCGAGGTGCTCTCCAAGTTGACCAGCGAGCCCGAGCGGCCGTACGTGGTGGTGCTCGGCGGGTCCAAGGTCTCCGACAAGTTGGCCGTGATCGAGGCGCTGTTGCCGACGGTCGACCGGCTGCTCATCGGTGGCGGTATGTGCTTCACCTTCCTCAAGGCCCAGGGCCTGGAGGTGGGCACCTCCCTGCTGGAGAAGGACATGGTCGAGACCTGCCGCAATCTGCTGGAGCGGGCCAACGGCAAGATCATGCTCCCGGTCGACGTGGTGGTCGCCGATGCGTTCGCGCCGGACGCCGCGCACGACACGGTCCGCGTCGACGGCATCCCGAGCCACCGACTCGGCCTGGACGTCGGCCCGGAGACGGTCGCCGGCTTCAGCGCCGCCCTGTCCCAGGCGAAGACGATCTTCTGGAACGGGCCGATGGGCGTGTTCGAGATGGCCGCCTTCGCGGCCGGCACCCGGGGCATCGCCGAGGCGATCACCAAGGCCGACGCGTTCAGCGTCGTCGGCGGCGGCGACAGCGCGGCGGCCGTCCGGGCGTTGGGGCTGGACGAGTCGAGCTTCGGTCACATCTCCACCGGTGGCGGCGCCTCCCTGGAGTACCTGGAGGGCAAGACCCTCCCCGGCATCGCGGCCCTGGAGAACTGAGCATGGCGAGCACGACCCGCCGGCCGTTGATGGCCGGCAACTGGAAGATGAACCTCAACCACCTCGAGGCCAACCTGCTCGTGCAGAAGCTGGCCGCGAGCCTCACCGAGAAGCAGCTCACCGAGGTCGAGACGGTGGTGCTGCCGCCGTTCACCGACCTGCGCACCGTGCAGACGGCGGTGGACGGCGACAAGCTGCTGATCGGCTACGGCGGGCAGGACCTCTCCCCGCACGCCTCCGGCGCGTACACCGGTGACATCTCCGGTCCGCTGCTGGCCAAGCTCGGCTGCACGTACGTGGTGGTCGGGCACTCCGAGCGGCGGGCCTACCACCACGAGGACGACTCGGTCGTCAACGCGAAGGTGAAGGCAGCGCTCACGCACGGCCTGACCCCCATCCTCTGCGTGGGGGAGGGGCTGGACGTGCGCGAGCAGGGCACCCACGTGGCGCACTGCTCGGACCAGCTCGACGGGAGCCTCGCCGGGCTCACCCCCGAGCAGGTACGCCAGGTCGTGATCGCGTACGAGCCGGTCTGGGCGATCGGCACCGGCAAGACGGCGACGCGGGAGGACGCCCAGGAGGTCTGCGGCGCGCTCCGCCAGCGGTTGGCGGAGCGCTTTGACGCCGAGACTGCCGACGCGGTCCGGGTGCTCTACGGCGGCTCGGTCAAGGCGTCCAACGTCGCCTCGATCATGGCCCAGCCGGACGTGGACGGCGCCCTGGTGGGCGGCGCGAGCCTGGACGCGGAGGAATTCGCGCAGATCTGCCGGTTCCCCGAGCACATCGCTCGCTGAGCGCTCGCTATCCTGGACACCGCCCGTCCACCGGCCGGTGCCGGAGTGCCCGACCTGTCCGGGCGAGGATCGCTACGAGAGGACTGCCCCCAGCCATGCCGATCTGGTTCGCATACACGTTGATCGTGTTGCTGGTCATCACGAGCGTTCTGCTCACCCTGCTCATCCTGCTGCACCGCGGTAAGGGCGGCGGGTTGTCCAGCATGTTCGGCGGTGGCGTCAGCTCCAGCCTCGCCGGCTCCTCGGTGGCCGAGAAGAACCTGGATCGTTACACCGTTCTGGTGGGTCTCGTCTGGTTCGCGGCGATCGTCGGGCTGGGGCTCTGGCTCCGTCTCCAGATGAACAGCGGCACCTGAGCAGGCCCGCCAAGTCGTACAATCTGCGCGCGGTTCGTCATTCGACGGACCGCGCGCAGTCTTTTCTTCGCTGCACCGCGTCGCCCGCCGCCCATCCCCGAAAGTGGCGGGTCCCCTCCGACGACAGGAGCGAGCAGCCGTGCCCAGTGGCAATGTCATCCGTGGCGCCCGCGTCGGGTCCGCGCCCATGCGCCCGGACGAGCGGCACCAACCGGCACCCCGACAGGCCGTCACCTACTGGTGCCGCAACGACCACCAGACCGACATCCGGATCGCGGCCGACGCCACGGCGCCGCCGCTGTGGGACTGCCCCCGCTGCGGGCTCCCCGCCGGCCTGGACGCCGAGAATCCGCCCGGGCGGGTCCGCGTCGAGCCGTACAAGAGTCACCTGGCGTACGTGAAGGAGCGGCGCACCGCCGAGGAGGGGGAGGCGTTGCTGGCCGAGGCCCTCGCGGCGCTGCGCCGCCGACGCGGCGAATAGCCGAACGGGCCCCTCGGTGAGGGGCCCACCGTAGCGGCTGATGCTTGGTTCTCAGCCTTTGAAGGGTGTGGGCTTTGATCGCCGGCTGAGGCTGACGCAGCCCTGGCCGATGATCTTCTTCTTGATTCCTGTCGCCCCCGGTGCCGTCAATGAGTGAATCTTCTCTCACGCGCTGATTGCTGACGAGGGGCGATTCGCTCGAGATCCTGCCGTCAGGTGTTCGATGTTGGGAGTCTTATGAGGACCGTCTTGAGTCCAAATTGTCCCGAGCTCGCCCAAACGTGGGTGCCTTCTGGGCAGTATCTGAGTTGGGATTCGGTGTCGGTGCCGCCCGAGGTGATTGCCGCGAGGTCGATGCCGGGTGTGCACCTGGTGCATACGGATGTGCGGTCGAACGATGTGGCTCTTGTGGTGGCCACTGTGATGGCGCAGCCGTCTTCTGTGATTGAGCGGGCGGTCGAGGTGCCTGTGGCGTCGCTGGTCGAGAGTCTTGACTTGGACGGGGCAATCGCCCGTGCCAACGCCCTGCGTCTACCGGTCCGCTTGCCGAATCGCGCGTTGGTTGAGGCGGGCGGCGAGGATGTTCTGCCAATTGACGAACGGGGGTTCGCCGCTGCCCCGGGCCATGCTGGTTGGGTGCTAGTTGTCCCGGACAGCCCCCTTCTCGCCGGGCACGCCGCTCCTGGTCTTGATGCAGAACGGATCGTGGGTAGCGGTGTGACGTCGGGGCCGCTTCCCAGTGCTCTTGATCAGGCCGGCTTGTGGGTGCCGCTGCCGATCGTAAACGCCCGTTACGGCGGGCTGACCGTGTCGGTCGATCCGATCGGTCTGAGTCAGCGCCTCGAGGATGGGGTCAGGGGTTTGTGGCGGGTGTCGGCAGACTTGACACCTACCCAAGGCCTGCTGGTGACCGTTGACACCTCAAACGGCGCGGACGCGACGGACCTGCTGGCTCTCCGTTCGCCCGAGGGTGTTGCCTTGTTGAGCGTCACTCCGGGAGGAGCAAGGGGCGCAACGTTGCCGCGGAACGCGACTGCGCTACATGTCCGTCCCGCGAGCGTATCGGTGGAGGCGCGGTTCGAACATCGATCGTCGCCGGTGGAAATGGTGAGGCCGTCGACTCCACGGTGGCCGGTGGTGCGCCCTGTTGGTGCGTTCGGGGTGTCGGACGAACTTGCCGCGGCCGTGATGCGGCTGCCCGAATGGGCCGATAAGCCCGACTGCGTGGCTCGGGTCGACACGGTGCTCTACCACTATGGTCTGCGGGCCGGGGGTGACGACACCGTTCGCCCGATTGACAACATCGCCTCTCGCCTCGGCGGGCCGTTCCAGACCGCCACTATTGATCGTCTTCAGGATTTGGAACCGGGAGCGATCACCGTTATCCGTGCCGATTATCCCGGCCAACAGCCTCATCTGATGATAGTCGAACGGCAGGCTGACGACTCGTTCATGCTCGTCGAAACCCAGCCGAGCAGAGAGTCGGGCGATGAGGATACGTCGCCGGTTGCCTTCGTCTCTTTCGAGCTGAAAAGCAGGGAATTCCACGTCCATCACCGCACTCCGTATGGCTTACCACAAGCGCTTCACGCGCCGATTGCCTTGCCGCGCCGGTCGGACGGCCTCTTGGGCCAGGCGAACCGTGACGGCCTGCTGCGAACGGGATCCACTTCCAAAGCTTCCGCGAACGCTCCGGCCTTGCTCGATCCATCCATAGGATCAACCGGCATGAGATCGCAGCGTGGCGCGGACGCCGCCAATTCGAACGCAAAGCCGACCGATGATGTCATCCGGCCTGCCTTCGATCAGGTCCAGTCTGCGGCTGGTGAGACTTGGGAGAGCCTTGATCCCGTCACTAAGTCCCACGTAAGGAATTTCTTGCAGATACAAGCTAGGCGCGATGGAGGCTGGAGCAAGGCGTGGCCTATTGGTGCCTACATCCGCTACTACATTAATTGTAAGGAGCCCGGTAATCCAATCATGCCCGTCGATCGGGAGGTCACTCGCGCGTTGATCGATACTCCTGGACTCGCCGAGGCGGCCCGGCACACCCCGCATTTTATACGTATGCTGCAAAGGGATATAACCGTTATTGACAAACTCCGTCATTTCCATTGGCGGAGAACGGTCCAAGCCCTTACGCGCAAGCTCGATGAAAATCCGGAGCTGCTCGACCCGATAATGGCTGATCCAGTCCTGGAGCCCTACCTCAGGAATACGATTCACCAGGACGTGTGGCAGCTGATCAGGCTTCCAACTCTATACGGCGAGTTGGGCAACAATGGGCAGCTATTTCACTTGCTGGCTGCCACCCCATGGGGCATCGTGGCAGGCAAAAACCCGACTCTCAGCGAGTTCTTGCGCACGGACGCTGAGAGTCTGGAGGTCGTGCGGCAGGCGAGTTTGCACGTCGGTCTGGCCACGGCGCTCATCGATCATCCAGTGCGGTCCAAGCCGGCCCGATGGTGGGGGAAACTCCTACGAAACACGGCGCTTCTGCGCGATCTAGACCGGAACCAGGGTGCGATCCGGGCAGTTGCGGCAGCCCGACTCATCGACGCTGTGGATTTCCTCCCGCGGTCGGAGCGGTTGCTGCGGCTGGAGCTGCTGGCCGGCGCACCCGAGCTCGCCGACGTGCTCGTTGAGGCATCCGGATTGATGCGGAAGTTCTTCCAGTCAGACGGCTTGCAGGCACTCCAAGCGGCGACTAACAACCGTCAGGCCGTTACGCTGCACCTGTCGGTCGACCCGGCTGCATTCGATACGGTGCCGGATCTTGTCGTTGCTCTCAGGCAGGCATCTCTCCCGTCTACGGCCGAGCCGCCCGCAGCGTCCAGTTTTCCCGAAATCGCTCGTGCGGTCAGGCGTAATCCAAATCTTGGCAAGGTGCTTGCTGCCAAACAAACAAAGGCGGGATCTGGCGACGCCCTAGCGTTGTTGCTGCGAAACGCAGGGCTACTGCATGAGCTGATTAATAAAGACCTGGCGTTCATGCCGCACGAGTATCGTAGGTTGCTGAACGCTGTCTCCGAAAATAAGATTATGCCGCCGTTTCCGGACGCCGGGATCCTGCGCGTAATGCTCAGCTACCCCTCCGCTGTAGAGGAACTGGCGAACCCCGTTAGCCCAGCATCAGTCCAGCTATCTGAGGTTCGAGGGAATAGTCAGAGGGTGTTCGACAAGATAATGGAATCGATGCGCAGTGGTCCATCCCTGGTTGGCCGTTCAGTTCTCGCTTGTTCGGCGACCTTCCTTGTGAGATCCCCTTTCCCTTCCTGGCCCGAGATGGCCGCCAAGGATGGCAATTATGTCGGGATCTCTCGAAATTCTCATATTTTCGACCTGGTGGAAAGATGGAGGCCGGAGTCGCGAGAGAAATATTATGACTGTCCCGACCTGGTTGCCTTAACCTTGTATCAAACGAATGCTTTGGTTGCTATTGACCAATTGATCGAGCTCGCCCCGCCCAAGCATGACTCGCCGATTGAGGAGAACGAATGGTGGTCCGACTTCTTCGCGGCTCGAGTGTACGGTGGACACAGCTTCCGGTCTTCGCTTAGGCCACCCGATATTGCGCCGAACGTGATCGAAAATATCGTTCGCTTTCCGCGGTTGCTGGCCGCGCTCGTGGCGCTGCCGGTCTTGAACGATGGCGGGGCCCGGCATTGGCGCAGGTTGTTTTCTCTGCCCTCGTTGATGGAGAGCCTGGAAAGATTGTTGGCTGCGCCGGGTGCCGACGCGGCGCTGGTCGAGGGCGTTCTTGCCAGCGACGTCATTGTGCCATTCCTCGGGTTGGCTGATCCGCAGGCGGCGCTCACCGATCCTCGATTTTTGACGCAGGTGCTGAGCGGAGAAGCCGAGCGGCGACATCGGGTTTTGGACCTTGGTTTGGATGAGCTCGGCCTGAATATGACGAGCGATGGTGTGCCCGCATCGGACCACGAATTTGCTCTCGCAGGAATTATCGCGCGAGGTTCGGCTGGGCTCGAGCAGTTCGAGGCCGCTGCTGTCAGCTCCGAACGGTCGAGCGAGTTCTCCGGTCTCGTCAACGCTTTCCGGAGCGACGCAGATTTGCAGGAGGCGGTAAGAGGGAACTTTCCCTTGGCGGTGTTGATGGTTAAAAATCCGAGGACGGCGGTGGTGCTCCGGGATCGCCCCCTGCTGCAGCCACTGGCCAGCAAGGATTCCATCACCCGCTCCCTGCTTGACAATCCTGCGGTCGTCGAGGCGCTCGATAAGAGCGACCAGTTCCATGCCCTTTTTGTTAGTCAGGCGGAATTCCGAGAAGCGATCGCTGCGAAAAATGGTTTGCTGAACGCTTTTTTGAACAACCCGGCTCTGACGCGCGTCTGCCAAGATGACCGGGTCCTCTTCAATGTTCTATCTGGATCGTTTCTGGGCGAGATCGTGCTCATTGATTCAGATTTTGCGAGCGCGGTAGCTGCTGATCGGAAGCTTCGTGAAGCCCTGATTGATGAACACGAAAATTTGCAAGTGGTCAGCCTAGTCCGAAAGTTGACCGCACTGACGCCGGAAGTCCGTCTCGCGGTAGCGATGAACCGTACGTTCTTCCGCCTGTGGCAGGAAGACGAAGTCGCTTTCTATATGTTGGCTCATCGGCCGGCGCTTGTGGCGGGTCTGACCTCGTCGACATGTGCGCCTGTCGAGTTCGAGGAGTTGCGGCGTCTGCCGTGGACGAATCAGGATTTTCTCGATCTTATCGAGCGACGGATTGCTTCCTTGAACGACGCATTATTCACTCACGACGGAGTCTTCGCGTGGGTGAGTAAGCGGCCTGCGACGCTGTATCCAATCTTGGAGGCGAATCCGTGGTTGCCGGAACTGTTGACCCGGCCGATGTTTCGTCTTCTTGTCGAGGAGAATCCTCATGTCGTCGATGCCCTGGTCAGCTTCCCGTCGCTGCGTGCGTTCGTCGTCCTGCCCGGTGTTGCGGAGATGTTGTCGGCTCGCAGCTTTCCTTGGCGATTGCTCGACCGACCGGATCTTGTGGACGCGCTGACGCGCAATCCGTCGCTGGTGGCCGAGTTTGGCAGGCGCGGCGAGGATCCGGCACCGCTGTGGCAGGCGCTGACCAATGATCGCGCCCTTGCCGCCGGGGTGAGTCCTGCCGGACTGCGGTCACTGAAGCGACACCCGAAACTGGTCGCCGCACTCGCCTCCGCAGGTAGCACGCTAACCCAGGACGAGTGGGCCATATTATTGAAGGACGAGTCCGAGCTCGACCGGCTCAGCGCCACCGCTGGCGGGGTCCGCCGCGGGGATCAACTCGCGGCAATGTTCCGCGTTCCGCGAATTGCCGCGCCGCCGACCCAGCAGGTCATACCTTCCACACCGCTAATCGCGCGGCCGCCGGAGAAATCGTCTACGAGGGCGGTGGCCGGGCGGGCGGTTGTTGACTCCTCTCGGGTAAGTGCGGTGGCCGGGCGGGCGGTTGTTGACTCGTCTCGGGTAAGCGAGGGTGCGGGCCGTTGGCTTAACGATGTGCCAACGCTCTTGAGCCGGTTGCGTGAGAGCTCTGGGGCCGATCTGGCGGAGATGTTCCGTCGTTCACCAGATCTGCTGCATGTGCTGCGGCACCGTGACGATCTTGCGGCGTTGGTCGCTGCCGACCCTGCCTCGGCTGCCCAATACAGCTTCCGGTGGTACCTGGACGGTGATGGGCGTGCGGTGAAGGATTTCAAGGGCGCGGTGAGCAGTTGGGCGGCGGCTCTTGGTATCACGCTGGACGCCGATCTGCAGGGGCATGCCCGCGCTGTGTGGGGGTTTGTCCATGATGAGCGTGCGGCTGCGGATGCGGAGAAGAGGCGCGCGGTCGCCAAGCGGCGTGCCGATCTGAGGCCAGCCGATTACCTGACTTGGGATTTCAGTGGCGAGGTCAAACTTGGGGGTCTTGTCACGGAGGGTGATTTCGATCGCCGAGATCGTAAGGACTTGATCAAAGTTGTTATGGGTGGCGTCGGCACGCGCGAGGGCCTCAGGGGTTCGGTGCTGAATTCTGCCCGTCACGCGCATCTTGCTGGCGGTAAACAGGGCGTGGCGTACACGTTCGTGGTTAACCCAGAATGGACCGTCGACTTGCTCGTCTACACGCGCAGCGATGGGCGCAGAGGAAACAATTATGTGTGGCTCGGACACAGTGTCAAGCAAGATTCCGCCGCTCCGGCGTCGTTGAGCATCGCCGCCGCCGACCCGACATTGAAACTGTCGAAAGAACTCGTGGCAGGTCTCCAACTCGAAGCAACCGCGATCGAGGTACCCGGACCGGTGCCTACGCCCATGATGTCCAATCCATTGGGTGAGGCACTGCACGCCTATCATCTCGCCTACGTGGGCGCCGAGGCCGCCATACTCACGACAGCGCCGAACGTGAAGAGGGGGAAGGGGAAGGCCGCGCTCACCGTCACAGACAGTACGAGGAGACTGAACGACGAGCTCCGGGCCGCACGGGCGCGTCTAGGCGACTTCGGCGTAGCCGATCAACTGCTGGGCCTGGAGGCGGTCGGTGACCTTGCCAGGTCAGGGCCACCGCTGGTTCCGGCTCTCGCTGACGAGATGCTGGGTCAGGGCGACCGGTGGTCCGGTGATGCCAACTTGTTGGCCGAACCCGTCGTGCTGCTGCCTGAGGGGACAACGGAGGACGCGGAGCAGCGCGGGCTTTATTGGGTGGGCGACCGGCCTCCTGCCAGGTTGCAGCGGCAGATCCGAGCTGCCGCTGGTCAAATCACGGAACCGGTTATCTTCCTGGGTGCCAAAACGCGGGGTGGGGCGGCCTTGGCCGAGCATGTGCGCGACGTTCGGCGGTTGGTGCAGCAGTTCGCCATAAAGAAACAACAACCAGTTATTGTTACTCAGGCGGCAACCTCAACGGCGCTCCAGGCGACGTCAGGAACGTACGGCTTCGCCATCGTGAGCCACGTCGCCAACTCGGCCGTGCCCGCCGGCGGCCTGGCAACGTCGATGTCCCTGAGCCCGACTTGGCAGGTGCGGGCCAGTGACGGACGAACCATGACTTTGGGGGAAACCTTCGCGGTGTCGTTCCTTGTGACGGCACAACAACTAGGGAGGCGCGCCGAAGACTCAACACTTCCTGCGGTCGGCAGGTTGCTACTCGCCCCTACCAGAGTTGCAAAACTGCAAGCGCTTCAATCGATCGATGGACTCGACAATCAACGAGCACGCGACGACCTCCAGAGGATCGTCGACCAGGTAGAGAACGACCTGTGGTTCCGTAAGTTCACGCCGTTGCTAGGTGAGCTAGGCCAATCGGGCAAAGCCGAGATCGTGCTCGACTATCAGGAGCAGGTGGGCCCTGTCGAGCGCAACAAGCTGCTCATCAGCGACCTCATCAGCGTCAGCGTCGAGGCACGGGTCAACCTTGTCCAGGACTCTGGCTATCAGACCGTGGGCGTGGCCGCTGTCCTAGGGGCCGTAGACCTTATTTTCACTACTGCGGGATTACCCGCCGCTAAGGATTACGTAAAGAGGCATGCTGCCGACCTCAATGTTGCCGGAAAGCAAGATTGGGTCGACGCTATCGCGGCCATTTCTCAGGAGAGGTCAGATAAACGGGAGGAACTCCGACAACTCGCCGTCGAGGTGTACAACTGTGCGCCGCCGCCAGAGCCAGCGGCCGCGGGCAACCGCCGATGATCACCTCTTCAACTGGCAGGCCCTTGCCCAGGGTCATTGCATTGATGGGTAGCTGTTGGTCACGGCGGTGGTGAGGTCGTTTGGCGGCGGTTAGCGCGTCAATTGGCACGGGCGATGTTGGCCGCACCGTTGGTGCAGTGGTTGATAGCCGATCGCGGTGTTACGCAATGTGGCGATGACGGAGGAGTCCCGGGTGACCCGCGAGGGGATACCGCACCCCGCGCGGGTCACCCGGGTCCGGGACCTCGGCCAGCGTCTGCAGCAGTTCACCGTGCTCACTTTCGGTGACCGGTGTGGGAGCAGAGTCGGTGGCCGGCGTTGTCACCCCCAGTGCGGGAATGGAAGTTGATGCCATCGCGGCCGCCGACCTGCGCCCACCTTGGAAGAGACCGACAGCACCGCAGCGTCTGCCCCTTCGACCAGGCTGCACAGGTCGAAAATCAAGCTAACGTAGGCTGCGCAGTCGGGCCGGCACGTCGGCGGCGGCCGCGCGGTCCAGCAGCCAGCGGGTACGGTCCACGCCGTGCACCCCGGCGGCCGGCACCTGCACCGGCCCTGCGCCGGCCAGCGCGATGCCCACCGCGCGTGCCTTGTCGGCACCGGCGGCCACGAGCCAGACCTCCTCGGCGGTGTTGATCGCCGGCAGGGTGAGGGTGGTCCGCACCGGCGGCGGCTTCGGGCTGCCCCGCACCGCGCTGACCGGCCGCGTGTCGTGGTGCACGGGGTGCTCCGGGAAGACCGAGGCGACGTGCCCGTCCTCGCCGACACCGAGCATCAGCACGTCGAAGTGCGGCAGCGTGGCGTGCCCCGGCCGGGCGGCGTGAGCCAACTCCTCGGCGTACGCGGCGGCGGCCGCCTCGGGGTCGTTGCCGGCCGGCCCGTCGGAGGCCGGCATGGGGTGCACCCGGGCCGGGTCCAGCGGCACCGAGTCCAGCAGGGCGGCCCGGGCCTGGGTCTCGTTGCGCTCCGGGTCGCCGGCGGGCAGGAACCGTTCGTCGCCCCACCACACGTCGACCCGGGACCAGTCGACCGCGTCGCGGGCCGGCAACTGCGCCACGGCCCGGTAGACGGCCGCGGCGACACGACCACCGGTGAGCACCAGCGCGGCCTCACCCCGGTCGGCCTGGGCGTCGAGGACCTTCACCAGCAGTCGGGCTGCCACGGCCTGCGCCAGCAGATCGGCGTCGGCGTGGACGGCGACACTCGCCTCACTCATGCGTTGTGCCTTCGTTTCCGGACCGCTGGGCGGTCGCTGTAGCGTCGTGCCCGGACGGAACGTCCGGAGGTGGCGGTGGAGGGCCGGGACGTGGCGTCCCGGCCCTCGGGTGTCGTGCTGCTCAGCTCTCGCCGCTCGTGCCGGTGTGCGCGGCGACCCCGGCCTCGGCGCGCTGGGCGGTGGCCGGATCCTTCCAGACGTGCACCCGCTGCGGTGGGCGCTGTTCCAGACCGCGCAGGCCGGCGGTCGCGCCCAACGTCTCCGCGTACACCTGGTCGGCGTCGAGACGGCGCAGTTCCTCGGCCAACTCGTCGCCGAGCGGCCGACGGACCAGCGGCAGGGTCCGGTCGTCCTGGCCGGTACGCCGGAACACCGCCAGGCTGTCCTCGCGGGTCAGCGTCAGCTTGTCGCCGTTGGCGCAGGTCAACTGCACCTCCCGCATCCGGGGGAACTCGTCGGTGTCCACCCGGCGCGGGGTGATGCCGAGCCGGCTGGACAGCCAGCCGACCATCAGCGCCGCCGTCGGGTCGCTGGGCGGCCCGACGACGGTCGCCTCGGTGACCTTCGCCTCGGTGGTGTCGAACGCACCGGCCACCAGGGTCCGCCACGGGGTGATCCGGGTCCACGCCAGGTCGGTGTCGCCCGGGGCGTAGTCCCGGGCCCGCTGGCGCAGCGCCTCCACCGGGTCGGCGGCCTGCGCCGTGTCGGTGATCCGCCGGTCGGCGACCACACCGAGGAAGTCGGTGGCGATCTCTGCGGGCGGCTCACCGTGCCACCAGGTCACCACCGGTACGTCCGGCACCAGCAGCGGCATCACCACCGACTCGGCGTGCAGGGCGAGTCGCCCGTACATCCGGGTGACCACCGCCTCGCACGGGCCGAGGCGACCACCGACCACGATCTCCGCGTCCAGCCGGTTGCGTTCCCGCTCGATGTCGGAGCGGACCACGACCACCAGCCGGCACGGGTGGGCGGCGGCGGCGATGGTCGCCGCCGCCTCCGCCTCGCGGACCCGCTTCTCGTCCACCACCACGATGAGGGTGAGCGCCATGCCACTGGCCACACCACCGGCGCTACGCCGCTCGGCGGCCAGCGCCTTGACCACCTCGTTGCCGGTGGTGTCCCACAGCCCGATCATGCTCTTCTCCAAGCGCGACCCTCGCGGGCCAGCATCTCGTCGGCCGCCCGTGGCCCCCACTCGCCGGCCCGGTACGGCTCCGGCGTGGTGCCCACCCAGGCGTGCTCCAGCGGGTCGATGACCTGCCAGCTCTGCTCGACCTCGGCTGCGTCCGGGAACAGGGTGCGGTCCCCGATCAGCACGTCCAGGACGAGGCGCTCGTACGCCTCCGGGCTGGACTCGGTGAACGCCTCGCCGTACTGGAAGTCCATCGCGATGTCGCGGACCTCCATGGTGGTGCCCGGCACCTTCGAGCCGAACTTGAGCACCACGCCCTCGTCCGGCTGCACCCGGATGACCAGTTGGTTGTTGCCCAGCGACTCCATGTCGGCGTCGTTGAACGGCAGGTGTGGCGCCTTCTTGAACATGATGGCGACCTCGGTGACCCGCCGGGGGAGTCGCTTGCCGGCCCGGATGTAGAACGGCACCTCGGCCCAGCGGCGGTTCTGGATGCCGAGGCGTACCGCCACGTACGTCTCCGTCGTGGAGTCGGCGGGGACGTCCCGCTCCTCCCGGTAGCCGACAGCGCGTTCGCCGCCCACCCAGCCGGGCAGGTACTGGCCGCGGACGGTGTCCCGGACCACGTCCTTCGGCAGGGTGATCGCCTTGAGCACCTTCAGCTTCTCGGCGCGGATCTCGTCCGCGTCGAAGCTGGTCGGCTCCTCCATCGCCACCAGGGCGAGGAGCTGGAGCAGGTGGTTCTGCAGGACGTCGCGGGCGGTGCCGACGGTGTCGTAGAAGCCGGCCCGGGTGCCGATGCCGACGTCCTCGGCCATGGTGATCTGCACCGAGTCGACGTACTTCGAGTTCCACAGCGGCTCGAACAGGTTGTTGGCGAACCGCAGGGCCAGGATGTTCTGGACCGTCTCCTTGCCCAGGTAGTGGTCGATCCGGAAGACGTCCTGCCGGGTGAACACGTCGTCGACCAGGTCGTTGAGCGCCTTCGCCGAGGGCAGGTCGTTGCCGAACGGCTTCTCCACCACGACCCGCCGCCAGCCGCCGGACTTCTCGTTGTCGGCCATCCCGGTGCGGGCCAGTTGCTTGAGCACGACGGGGAACGCGGCGGGCGGGATGGAGAAGTAGAACGCCGCGTTGCCAGCGATGCCGTGGGTCTGCCGCAGGTCGTCCAGCGTCGCGGCGAGCTGGTCGAAGGCCGCGTCGTCGTCGAACGACCCGCCGACGAACTTGATGTTGCCGGCCAGCCGTGCCCACACCTCGTCCCGCCACGGGGTACGGGCGTGCTTGCGGGCCGCCTCGCACGCGAGGGTCTCGAAGTCGCCGTCACCCCAGTCGCGGCGGGCGAACCCGAGCACCACGAAACCGGGCGGCAGCAGCCCCCGGTTCGCCAGGTCGTAGACCGCAGGAAGCAGCTTCTTGCGGGCCAGGTCACCGGTCACCCCGAAGATCACCAGAGCGCACGGCTCCGGGATCCGGGGCAACCGGCGGTCCTGCGGGTCGCGCAGCGGGTTCACCGAACCGCCTCCTCGCTCCGCTTCAGTCACGTCGTCCATCCTCACGCCCGCAGATCACCGGCCGCGTCCAGTAGTTGGGCGACGCCGGCTGCCCGGTCGGTCAGGTGCAGCCGCAGTACCGGCCGCTCCCGGCCGGCGAGGGCCTGCCGGTCGCCGGCGGCCTGTGCCGCCTGCAACTCGCCGAAGGTGTACGGCTTGCCCGGCACGTCCAGATCCTCCGCGACCGCGCCGGTCACCTGAAGGTAGCTGCCCACCTGGGGGCCGCCCTTGTGGTACTGGCCGGTGGAGTGCAGGAACCGCGGCCCCCACCCGAAGGTGACGGGTCGGCCGGACGCGCCGGCCAGCAGCGGCCGCAGCCGGGCCGCGTCGGCGTCGGCGAACCGGTCGAGGTACGCCATGACGGCGAGGTAGCCGTCGTCGCCCAGCCCGTCGAGCAGCCACCGCAGCACGCCGGCCAGGTCACCGGGCGCGCCCTGCGGCGCGTACACCTCGATCGCGCCCTCGGTGAACGACGGCGTCTCCGCCGGCAGGCCCGAGGCGAGGATCTTGTTGGTGTTCTCCTTGGACTCGGTGACGTTCGGCTGGTTGAACGGGTCGATGCCGAGCACCACGCCGGCCACCGCGGTGGCGTACTCCCAGGCCAGGAACTGCGCGCCGAGCGGGCCGTTGACGGCCACGTCCGGGTCCGCGCCGCCGCCCGGCACGTCACCGGCGGCCAGCGCGCCGCCGTAGCTGACGGTCAGCACGTCGGAACCGGTCGCGCCGGGGCTCTGCGGGGACTCCACGACCACCGGCAGGATGCCCACGCCGGCCTTGCCGGTCGACTCGGCGATGAGCTGCTCGGCCCAGTCGCCCAGGCCGTCGATGCCGGTGCCGTCGGACACCAGGGCGACCTTGTCACGGGCCAGCGTGGCGGCGGCCCCCAGCGCGGCGCCCAGCGCCAGCGCCGGATTGTCGCGGTCGGAGGCGAGCGACTCGGCCAACGCGTCGGCCTGGTCGATCAGCTCGGACACCTCGACACCGGCCAGCGCGGACGGCACCAGCCCGAACGCGGTCAGCGCCGAGTACCGGCCGCCCACGTTCGGGTCGGCGAGCACGGTGAACGCGCCCATCTCCGTCGCGGTCGTCTCCAACGGCGACCCCGGGTCGGTGACGATGACGAAGTGCCGGCCGGCCTCCGCCTCGGTCATCCCGGCGTCCAGGAACGCCTGCCAGTAGGCGCGGCGGTGGCTGTCGGTCTCCACCGTCGAGCCGGACTTGCTGGCGACCACCACCACGGTGCGTTCCAGCCGGTCACCGAGGGCCGCGCGGACCTGACCCGGGTCGGTGGTGTCCAGCACGGTCAGCGGCCGGCCCAGGGTCCGCGTGATCACCTCGGGGGCGAGCGACGAGCCGCCCATCCCGGCGAGCACCACGTGGTCCAGGTCGGCCAGCTCCGCCTTCAGCTCGGCGAGCTGCGCGAGCAGCTCCCGGCTGCGCCGGTGGGTGTCCACCCAACCGAGCCGGATCTTCGCCTCGGCCTCGGCGTCCGGACCCCACAGGCCCGTTTCCTTGGCGGCCAGCCGGCCGGGGACGCCGGCCTTGACCAGCGCCTCCCGGGTCGAGGCGGGCGCGGACTTGTCGACCGCGTCCGCGCCGTACACGGCGAGCCCGGCAGCGGCCTCCACCGGCCCTGCGAGAAGGTCACTCATGCCGCCACTCCGCTTCGCTGCGTGCTGATTCGGTCGCTCACGCGCCACCGGCCTTCTCGGCGGCCTTGGCGTTGCCCTTGGCTGCCTTGTTCGGAGCGCCCTTACCGGCGCCGGCCGCCTCCAGCGACTTGCTGACGCCGTCGAGCAGCTCCTGCCAGCTCGCCTCGAACTTCTCCACGCCCTCGCGCTCGAGGGTGGCGATCACGTCGGACATGTCCACCCCGGCCGACTCCAGGTCCGTGAAGACCTTCCGGGCCGCGTCGTAGGACCCGGTGACGGTGTCACCGCGGGTCTCGCCATGATCGGCGTACGCGTGGATGACCGACTCCGGCATGGTGTTGACCGTGCCGGCGGCGATCAGCTCCTCGACGTAGATGACGTCCCGGTAGTCCGGGTTCTTCGTCGAGGTGGAGGCCCACAGCGGCCGCTGCGGGTGCGCCCCGGCGGCCTCGAGCGCCTTCCAGCGGTCCGAGGAGAAGACCTCGGTGTAGCGCTCGTACGCCAGCTGCGCGTTGGCCACGGCGGCCTTGCCCCGCAGCGCCTTGGCCTGGTCCGAGCCGAGCTTCTCCAGCCTCTTGTCGACCTCGGAGTCGACGCGGGAGACGAAGAACGACGCGACCGAGCCGATCTTCGACAGGTCGTGCCCGTTCGCCTTGGCCTGCTCCAGACCGGTCAGGAAGGCCTCCATGACCGCCGAGTAGCGGTCCAGACCGAAGATCAGCGTCACGTTGACGCTGATCCCCTCGGCCAGCGTGTCGGTGATCGCCGACAGGCCCTCCTGGGTGGCCGGGATCTTGATGAAGAGGTTGGGCCGGTCGACCAGCCACCACAGCGCCTTGGCCTCGGCGACCGTCTTGTCCGCGTCGTGCGCGCTGCGCGGGTCCACCTCGATCGAGACCCGGCCGTCCACGCCGGCACTGCCGTCGTACGACGGGCGCATCACGTCACACGCCCACCGTACGTCGTACGTGGTGAGCATCCGGACGGCCTCTTCCACGTCCACGCCACGGATGGCCAGGTCGCGCAGCTGCCAGTTGTACTCGTCGGCGTCGCTCAACGCCTTCGCGAAGATCGTCGGGTTGGTGGTGACCCCGGCGACGTGCTTCTCACGGCGGAGCTGGTCCAGCCCTCCGGAGCTCAAACGCACCCGGGAAAGATCATCGAGCCAGACCGCCACACCCGCGGCGGTGAGCTCATTCAGCTTGTCGGTCATGCCGTCCACGCTCCCTCAGTTGCCGGTTGTGAAACCGGTGATGTCGCCTACCCGAGCCAGCGAGG
Source organism: Micromonospora sp. DT4 (assembly GCF_049841675.1). Lineage (NCBI taxonomy): Bacteria > Bacillati > Actinomycetota > Actinomycetes > Micromonosporales > Micromonosporaceae > Micromonospora > Micromonospora sp. DT4. The sequence goes on along the minus strand of NZ_JBNCKT010000035.1, from coordinate 13,236 downwards.
CGTGCGCCGCCGCCACGATCCGGTCGGGGGTGAACCCGAACTGCTCGAAGAGCACGGTGTGCGGGGCGCTCGCTCCGTAGTGCTCCAGGCTGACGCTCTCACCCAGGTCACCGACGACTCCGCGCCAGGACATCGCGATGCCCGCCTCCACGCTCACCCGTGCCTTTACCCCGCGCGGGAGCACCGACTCCCGGTACGCCTCGTCCTGCTCGTAGAACCACTCCTGGCAGGGCATCGAGACGACCCGGGTCGGGGTGCCGTCGGCCTCCAGCCGCTCCCGGGCGGTCAGGGCGAGCTGCACCTCGGACCCGGTGCCGATGATGATCACCTGAGGCTTGCCGTTGGACGCCTCGGCCAGCACGTAGCCACCCTTGGCCACACCGGCCACGTCGCCCAGGACGTCCCGGTCCAGGGTCGGCAGCGGCTGGCGGCTCAGCGCCATCGCGGTCGGCCGGTCGGTGTGCTCCAGCGCCAGTCGCCAGGCCCAGGCCGTCTCGTTGGCGTCCGCCGGGCGGACCACGTCCAGGCCCGGAATGGCGCGCAGCGCGGTCAGGTGCTCCACCGGCTGGTGGGTCGGGCCGTCCTCGCCCAGACCGATCGAGTCGTGCGTCCAGACGTACGTCACCGGCAGCTTCATCAGCGCCGCCAGCCGCACCGACGGGCGCATGTAGTCGCTGAACACCAGGAACGTGCCGCCGTACGGGCGGGTGCCGCCGTGCAGGGCGATGCCGTTGAGGATGGCGCCCATGGCGTGCTCACGGATGCCGAAGTGCAGCGTGCGGCCGTACTCGTCGCCCGGGAAGTCCTTGGTCACGTGCTCCGCCGGGATGAACGACGGCTCGCCCTTCATGGTGGTGTTGTTGCTCTCCGCCAGGTCGGCCGAGCCGCCCCACAGCTCCGGCAGCACCGGCGCGAGCGCCTCCAGCACCTTGCCGGACGCCGCCCGGGTGGCCACACCCTTGGCGTCGGCGGGGAAGACCGGCAGCGCGTCGGTCCAGCCGTCGGGCAGCACCCGGCCGGCGAGCCGCTCGTAGAGCGCCGTGCGCTCCGGGTTGGCCTTCTTCCAGGCGTCGAACGAGGCGGTCCACTCCTGCTCGGCGTCGGAGCCACGACCCATCACCGCGCGGGCGTGCCCCAGCACCTCCTCGTCGACCTGGAAGGTCTGCTCCGGGTCGAAGTCGAGGATCCGCTTGGTGGCCTTCACCTCGTCGGCGCCGAGCGCCGAGCCGTGGATCTTGCCGGTGTTCTGCTTGTTGGGCGCGGGCCAGCCGATGATGGTGCGCAGCGCGATGAAGGAGGGGCGGGTGGTCTCCGCCCTGGCGGCCAGCAGCGCGTCGTACAGCGCCTCGACGTTCTCGTGGTAGTCGCCCTGGTCGGCGTCGCCGCTGCGCCAGTCGACGGTCTGCACGTGCCAGCCGTACGCCTCGTAGCGGGCCGCGACGTCCTCGCTCTTGGCGATGCGGGTGTCGTCCTCGATCGAGATCTCGTTGTCGTCGTAGATCACCGTGAGGCTGCCCAGCTGCTGGTGCCCGGCGAGGGCGCTGGCCTCGTGGCTGATGCCCTCCTCGATGTCGCCGTCGGAGACGATGCACCAGATGTTGTGGTCGAAGACCGACGCGCCCGGCTCGGCCTCCGGGTCGAACAGGCCGCGCTCGCGACGGGCCGCCATGGCCATGCCGACCGCGTTGCCCAGGCCCTGCCCGAGCGGACCGGTGGTGGTCTCGACGCCCGGCGTGTGCCCGTGCTCCGGGTGGCCCGGGGTCATCGAGCCCCACTGCCGCAGCGACTTCAGGTCGTCCAGGCTCAGCGGGTAGCCGGACAGGAAGAGCTGGATGTACAGCGTCAGGCTCGAGTGGCCCGCGGAGAGGACGAACCGGTCCCGGCCGGGCCAGTTCGGGTCGGCCGGGTTGTGCCGCATGACCCGGTTGAAGAGAAGGAAGGCCGCGGGCGCGAGGCTCATCGCGGTGCCCGGGTGGCCGTTGCCGGATTTCTCCACGGCATCCATGGCCAGCACGCGGACGGTGTCGACGGCCCGGCGATCGAGGTCGGACCAGTTGAGTTCGGAGTGCTCGGGTCGGTTGGCAGCCACGATGGTTGTGCTCCTTGGCAGATGGGCGGAACCCTCATCGGTGACCCTATCGAGCGTGACTAAACGTCCGCTCGGGGATCTCGCATGGTGTGCGGTACGTGACTGCGGGCCAAGTCGTTCAACCCGGTCGTGTGACGGCCCGCACCGTTGTCGGGTCGGCCGGGCAGCCAAAACGACAACGCGTAGTGTGTGGGTCGGTGTGCGGTCCCCGAGCGGCCCCGCCGACCCGATCTCCCCGTCCCGATGCCGGAAGGTGGCAATCCGTGAGCATGATCACCGAGCGCCCCGCGAGCAACCCCGCCGGGCAGTCGCCGGCGCGGGCGGCCGAGGGTCCGGTGGCGCGGCGGGACGTGCGCGCGATCCTGGCGGCGTACGTGGCGCTGACCAAGCCGCGCATCGTCGAGCTGCTGCTGGTCACCACCATCCCGGCGATGATGCTCGCCGACGGGGGACTGCCGCCGCTGTGGCTGATGGCCGTGGTGCTCATCGGTGGCTCGCTCGCCGCGGGGGCGGCCAGCGTCCTCAACTGCTACATCGACCGGGACATCGACCAGCTCATGCGGCGGACCAAGCGCCGCCCGCTGCCGGCGCACACGGTGTCGCCGCGCAGCGCCCTGGTGTTCGGTCTGGTGCTGGCGGCGGTCTCGATCGTGCTGATGGCGGCGTTCACCAACCTGCTCGCCGCCGGTCTGACGCTCGCCGCGATCGTCTACTACGATGTCGTCTACACGCTCTGGCTCAAGCGCTCCACCCCGACGAACACGTTCTGGGGTGGCGCCTGCGGGGCCGCTCCGGTGCTGATCGGGTGGGCGGCGGTGACCGGCGGGCTCGCCCCGGCGGCCTGGGGCCTGTTCGCGGTGGTCTTCTTCTGGCAGATGCCGCACTTCTACCCGCTCGCCATGAAGTACAAGGACGACTACGCCCGCGCCGGCATCCCGATGCTGCCCGTGGTGGCCTCGACCCGCCGGGTGAACGCCGAGATCCTGATCTTCGCCTGGCTCACCGTGCTGACCTCCCTCGCGGTCTGGCCGCTGGGCCTGAGCGCGATCTACGGCGTGCCGACCCTCGCGGTGGGCGCCATCTTCCTGGTCGAGGCGCACCGGCTCTGCCGCCGTGCGACCCGTGGCGAGGCGGTCAAGCCGATGCGGCTGTTCCACTGGTCCACGACGTACCTGACGATCGTCTTCGTGGCCGTCGCGCTCGACGCGCTGATCTGACCCTGCGGCTCGCGGTCGACGCGTCGTGGTTTCCGGCGGCAATCCGGCGCACATTCATCATCATGGATGAGTTGTCCCGGGTTAATGTCACATCAGAGTAACTTTCGGCATGAGTTGGATCGGCTCAACCTCGGCGAGCTGCGACCGGGTTTGCCGTGACGTTTGCAGCGGGAAAGTCCGGATTTAAGCGGACAGGAAGCCCGTGGCTTCTCTTAAACCTGTAGGTAATTGGCATCACAAAAGCTTCATGGTTCTCGCCCGCGCGAGTGGAACTCTGCTTAGGCTTCGCGTCATGGCAGATGGTTCCGATACGACGCTGACGGCCGAGCAGACCTCTGGCGAGCAGGCCCCGCAGGGCCTGGTCACGGGTCTCAAGGCCTTCGCCGCCGGGCACGGCGGCGCGAAGGCCGTCATCGAGTACGTCGGTAAGCGCGGCGCACGGATCGTCCTCGTGGGCGCCGACGGTGAGTGGGGCGACCAGTTCGCCGAGGATACCGTCACGGCCCGGGAGGCGTGCGCCACGGCGGGAGTCACCGTCGAGAACGCCTGGGAGCGTGAACTGATGGACCAGATGCGGCCGAGCAACGACCTCTGGCGGTCGATGGCCCGGCGCACGATGGCCCGCTGAGATAGATAGCTGAATTGACCAACCACTACCAGTCGACCCGGGGGGAACCCCGGGTCGCTCTCGTCACCTGCTCCCGCCTGGTCGACCTCGACCCCGACGACCGCCTCGTCCTCGACCCGCTCACCGCGCGGGGGATCGCCGCCGAGGCGGCCGTCTGGGACGACCCGGGCGTCGACTGGTCCGCGTACGACCTGGTCGTGCTCCGCTCGCCCTGGGACTACGCGCTGCGCCGCGACGAGTTCGTCGCCTGGGCCGCGACCGTGCCCACCCTGGTCAACCCCGCCGACGTGGTGCGGTGGAACACCGACAAGCGATACCTCGGCGAGTTGAGCGCCGCCGACGTACCCACGGTGTCGACCTCCTGGGTCGAGCCGGGCCAGGCCTGGTCGCCGCCCGCCGACATTGGCGAGTACGTGATCAAACCGGCGGTCAGCGCGGGCAGCCAGGACACCGGCCGCTACGACCTGGCCGATCCGGAGCACCGCGATCTGGCCGAGGCACACGTACGCCGCCTCTCGGCCGCCGGCCGGACGACCATGGTCCAGCCGTACCTGAGCGCCGTCGACACCGAGGGCGAGACCGCGCTGCTCTTCCTTGCTGGCCCGGACGGTCTCGCGTTCAGCCACGCCATCCGCAAGGGCCCGATGTTGACCGGCCCCGACCTCGGTCCGGATGAGCTGTACAAGGCCGAGGAGATCACCGCCCGCACCGCCGGAATCGAGCAGCTCGCGGTCGCGGACCGGACCCTCGCCGCGGTGCCCGGCGGTACGCGCCAACTGCTCTACGCCCGCGTCGACCTGATTCCCGGCCCGGACGGCGCCCCGGTCCTCGTCGAACTGGAACTCACCGAGCCGTCGCTCTTCCTCGGGTACGCCGACGGCGCCCCCGACCGCCTCGCCACCGCGATCGCCACCCACCTGGCCCGCCCGGCCTGACCCCGTCAGGGAGGGGATGCATCCCGCGTGTCCCGCCAAGATCCGGGGTGGGGCTGCTGCGCCGTGGCGCGGTGCGGCGACAACTCCCTGAAGGTGCGAATGTCGGGTGGGAGTGCCGGTGGGTGGTGATGCTGCCTCGACGCCGGCGGCGCTGTCTCGGTGCTGCCTCGACGCCGGCGGCGCTACGTCGGCGCTGCGTTGGCGCCGGCGGGCGGCCCCGACGCTAGCGGCTCGCCTCGGCGCTGCCAGCCCTGCCGCAACGCTGGCGACGCTCGCAAGATCGCACTACATCCAGGATCTCCAGGATGTAGTGGCATCGCGGACAGGTCGATGCCACTACATCCAGGTTCGAGCGTGACCATGAGCTGTGCGGGGCGTCCTAGCGGCCGCGCCGGGCCGTCGCGGCGCTCGCCCGTCCTCGCACGTCGTCCGCTCGTCTGCTCGTCCGCTCGTCCTTCGTCCCCCGTCAAGATCCGCGCAACTTCGAGGATGTTGCTGTCTCCCGCGCCCCGGAAGCAGCAACATCCTCGAAGTTGCGCAGATCTTGCGGAAGGCGCGTGGGCGGGGGCGCGGCGTGCGGGCGCGGGCGCGCGGCGGCGCGGCGCGCGGGAGTGGGGGGCGCGGCGGCGCGGCGCGCAGGAGTGGGGGGCGCGGGAGTGGGGGGCGCGGGGCGCGGGAGTGCGGGCGCGGGAGCGGGGGCGCGGGCTGTGGGCGGGGGCGCGGCGCGCGGGAGTGGGGGCGCGGGAGTGGGGGCGCGGGGCGCGGGAGTGCAGGGCGCGGGGCGCGGGGCGCGCGTGTGCGGGAGTGCGGGGCGAGGCGCGCGGGAAGATGCCCGGGAAGAGCGGGACGATGCCCGGGGCGCGTGGGTCAGGCGGGGACGGGTTCGGCTTCCGTCGCGGTGGTGGTCTGGGGTGCCGGGGCGGCCGGGTGGCGTTCGCGGGTGGACCACTGGACCGCGAGGGCGGCCAGCAGCACCAGGCACGAGCCGAGCATGTGCGCGCCGACCAGGAGTGCCGGTACGTGGGTGAAGTACTGCACGAAGCCGATGAGTCCCTGGCCCAGCTCCACCGCCAGCAGGACGATTGCGGCCCGGGTGGCCCGTCGCGCGCCCACCGCGCGGAACGCGGAGACGAGCGCCACCGACAGGCCGATCAGCAGGAAGACCCCGTCGGCGTGGACCTGGGAGATCGACTCCGGGTCCAGGCCGTTGCGGGCCGCGCCGTGGTCGCCGGCGTGTGGCCCGCTGCCGGTGACCCAGGTGCCGATCACCAGCACCGCGACGGTGACGCCGGTGGTGACCCGGGCGAGCGTGCGCAGGGGAGTGGGCACCACGGCGGCCGCCGGGCCGTCCGGGTCGCCAATGCGCCGCCAGAGGGCGTACGCGGCCGCGATCACCGCCATCGAGGCGAGGAAGTGCAGCCCGACCACCCACGGGTTGAGGTTGGTGAGCACGGTGATGCCGCCGACCACCGCCTGGGCGGGGATGCCGAAGAACACGGCGACGGCCAGCGCGAGGAGCCCGGGCCGGCGGGGCCGGTGGACCAGCACTGCCAGCACGGTGGCCAGCGCGATGAGGCCGACCGCGAAGGTCAGCATCCGGTTGCTGAACTCGATCACCCCGTAGGCACCCATTTCGGGCGTGGTGACGTACGAGTCGTCGGTGCACCGGGGCCAGGTGGGGCAGCCGAGGCCCGACGCGGTCAACCGGACCGCCCCGCCGGTGACGACGATGCCCACGTTCGCAACGATCGAGGCGAGCGCGAGGCGGCGCAGCAGGGTGCCGGAGACCGGACGGACGATTCGGTTCACGGCGCAAATCCTACGCACCGTAGCGATCGAGGTTCGTCCGACTCGTCGGCTCGGTGGTTCGGATCACCGGGGCCCGGGTTTGCCACCCTCCGGGCAATTACGTAACGTTGGCGTTGTGAAAAACGCGGCGGCGCTCTCCGGGCACCAGCCGACGGCTGACCAGGCCGTCGGCGCGTCCGCGTCCACCCTCGTCGGAGCCTCGTCGTCCGCGCTGGGTAGCGCCGCGACGGAGACCTCCACCCGGGACCGCGTCACCCAGTTGCTGCTGGAGCGGGGCGCCACCACCGCCGCGCAGCTCGGTCTGGCGCTCGGCCTGAGTCCGGCGGCGATCCGCCGCCACCTGGACGCGATGCTCGCCGACGGTGACGTGGTCGCCCGCGAGCAGGCGGTGCAGGGCAGCCGTGGCCGGGGGCGTCCGGCCAAGGTGTTCGTCCTGACCGAGGCCGCTCGGGTCCGCTGTGGCACGCACCACTACGACAACATGGCCACCGCCGCACTGCGCTGGATCGCCCACAACGGCGGAGCGGACGCGGTCGACGCGTTCGCCGCCGAGCAGGTGTCCGCGCTGGAGTCGCGCTGTCGCGCGGCCATGGAGGACGCCGGCGACGACCCGCTCGCGCGTGCTGAGGCACTCGCCGGAGCGCTCACCGCTGAGGGTTACGCTGCCAACGCGACCACGATCGCCTCCGGCGGCCAGCTCTGTCAGCACCACTGCCCGGTGGCGCACGTGGCCGCCGAGTTTCCCCAGCTGTGCGAGGCCGAGACCGCGGTGATCTCCCGTCTGGTCGGTACCCACGTACAGCGCCTGGCCACCATCGCGCACGGCGACGGGGTGTGCACGACGCACATCCCGGCCCAGCCGGGCCGTGTTCCATCCGGTAATCCCGTCACCACTGTGAGGACAGATAGATGACCGAGCAGATCGTCCAGCCCCTGACGCAGGAAGAGCAGCTCGCCGCCCTGGGTCGCTACGAGTACGGCTGGTCCGACCCGGACGCCGCAGGGGCGGTCGCCCAGCGCGGCATCAACGAGGCGGTGGTGCGGGACATCTCGGCCAAGAAGAACGAGCCGGCCTGGATGCTCGACCTGCGCCTCAAGGGTCTGCGGCTGTTCGGCCGTAAGCCCATGCCGGCCTGGGGCGCGGACCTCACCGGCATCGACTTCGACAACATCAAGTACTTCGTGCGGTCCACCGAGAAGCAGGCCACCAGCTGGGAGGACCTGCCCGAGGACATCAAGAACACCTACGACCGGCTGGGCATCCCGGAGGCGGAGAAGCAGCGGCTGGTCGCCGGCGTGGCGGCGCAGTACGAGTCCGAGGTCGTCTATCACAAGATCCGTGAGGACCTTGAGGAGCAGGGCGTCCTCTTCCTGGACACCGACACCGCGCTGCGCGAGCACGAGGATGTCTTCAAGGAGTACTTCGGCACGGTGATCCCGGTCGGTGACAACAAGTTCGCCGCCCTGAACACCTCTGTGTGGTCCGGCGGCTCGTTCATCTACGTGCCGAAGGGCGTGCACGTGGAGATCCCGCTGCAGGCCTACTTCCGGATCAACACGGAGAACATGGGCCAGTTCGAGCGGACGCTGATCATCGTCGACGAGGGCGCGTACGTGCACTACGTCGAGGGCTGCACCGCGCCGCTCTACTCCTCCGACTCGCTGCACAGCGCGGTCGTGGAGATCATCGTCAAGAAGAACGCGCGCTGCCGCTACACGACCATCCAGAACTGGTCGAACAACGTCTACAACCTGGTCACCAAGCGCGCCGTCTGCCACGAGGGCGCCACCATGGAGTGGGTCGACGGCAACATCGGCTCGAAGGTGACCATGAAGTACCCGGCGGTGTACATGACCGGCGAGCACGCCAAGGGCGAGGTGCTCTCGGTGGCGATGGCCGGCGAGGGCCAGCACCAGGACGCGGGCGCCAAGATGGTGCACGCCGCGCCGCACACCTCCTCGACGATCGTGTCGAAGTCGATCGCCCGTGGCGGCGGCCGTACCTCGTACCGGGGTCTGGTGCAGGTGCTGGAGGGCTCGCACCACAGCCGCAGCACGGTCAAGTGCGACGCGCTGCTGGTCGACACCATCTCCCGCTCGGACACGTACCCGTACGTCGACATCCGCGAGGACGACGTGTCGATGGGGCACGAGGCGACCGTTTCCAAGATCAGCGACGACCAGCTCTTCTACCTGATGAGCCGGGGCCTGAGCGAGGACGAGGCGATGGCCATGATCGTGCGTGGCTTCATCGAGCCGATCGCCAAGGAACTCCCGATGGAGTACGCCCTGGAGCTGAACCGCCTGATCGAGCTCCAGATGGAGGGCGCGGTCGGCTGACGCCGCCGCTCCCGCGGGGCGGGCCGGAACCTCGGCCCGCCCGCACCCCCGCCCCAACCTCGTCGTCACGGAACAGACAGACCAAGGAAGACATGACTACCCAGGCTTCCGCGCCGCCCAGCACCAAGTCGCAGGCGCTGCGCTCGTACGACGTCGCCGACTTCCCGGCCCTCACCGGCCTGGAGGAGGAGTGGCGTTTCACCCCGCTCAAGCGGCTGCGCGGCCTAGCTGGCGACGCGCAGGCCGGCGCCGGCACGGTCCGGCACGAGTACGGCGAGCTGCCCGAGGGCGTGGCCATCGAGCGCATCGGCACCGACGACCCGCGGGTGGGCAGCGTGCTCACCCCTGTCGACCGGGTCAGCGCGCTCGCGTACGGCGGCGCCGGGCAGGCGCTGCTGCTCTCGGTGGCGAGTGATGTCCTGGTGGGCTCCCCGGTGAGCGTGCGGGTGGTCGGCGACGGCGGCGAGGGTCTGGCCTTCGGGCACACCTTCGTCGAGGTGGGCCGCTTCGCGGAGCTGACGCTGGTGCTGGAGCACGTCGGCTCGGCGACGCTGGCCGACAACGTCGAGGTGTCGGTGGGCGACGGGGCCAAGCTGACCCTGGTCACCGTGGCCGACTGGGCACCGGACGCGGTGCAGGCGCAGCACCTCAAGATCAAGCTCGGCCGGGACGCCCGGGTGACGCACGTGCAGGTGAGCCTGGGCGGTGACCTGGTGCGCCAGTTCACCAGCGTGGAGTACACGGGCCGCGGTGGCGAGGCCGAGCTGTACGGGGTCTACTTCGCCGACGGCGGCCAGCACCTCGAGCACCGGCAGTTGGTCGACCACTCCGTGCCGGACTGCCGCAGCTACGTCGGCTACCGGGGCGCCCTGCAGGGCGCGGACGCGCACACCGTCTGGGTCGGCGACGTGCTGATCCGGGCCGAGGCGACCGGCACCGACACGTACGAGATCAACCGGAACCTGCTGCTCACCGACGGCGCGCGCGCGGACTCCGTACCCAATCTGGAGATCGAGACCGGCGAGATCGCCGGCGCCGGCCATGCCAGCGCGACCGGCCGCTTCGACGACGAGCAGTTGTTCTACCTGATGGCCCGGGGTATCCCGGAGGGTGAGGCCCGCCGCCTGGTGGTCCGCGGGTTCTTCGCCGAGGTGATCAACAAGATCCCGGTGGAGTCGCTGCGCGAGCGCCTGGGCGACGCGATCGAGGCCCGACTCAGCAAGGCCGGCGCCTGATGGTCCGGATCTGCTCCACCGAGGACGTGCCGAAGGGCACCGCCATCAGAGCGGACGTCGACGGCACGCCGATCGCCCTGGTGCACGCCGAGGACGGCCAGTTCTACGCCGCGTACGACGAGTGCTCGCACGCCGCGGTCGCCCTCTCCGAGGGTGAGGTCGACGGCTGCACGCTGGAGTGCTGGCTGCACGGCTCGCGCTTCGACCTGCGCACCGGCGCGCCGACCGGCCTGCCGGCCACCGAACCCGTACCCGTCTACCCCGTCGAAGTCCGCGACGGTGACATCTACCTGAGCCTGACGCCGAGTAATGGAGTGACCCGATAATGAGCACCCTGGAGATCCGCGACCTGAAGGTGTCGGTCAAGCTGCCCGAGGGTGAGCTCAAGCCGATCCTGGCCGGTGTCGACCTGACCGTGAAGTCCGGTGAGACCCACGCGATCATGGGTCCGAACGGCTCCGGCAAGTCCACCCTGGCGTACTCTATCGCCGGCCACCCCAAGTACGAGATCACCGGCGGCACGGTCACCCTCGACGGCGAGGACGTGCTGGCCATGACCGTCGACGAGCGCGCCCGCGCCGGCCTCTTCCTGGCCATGCAGTACCCGGTCGAGGTGCCCGGCGTCTCGGTGGCGAACTTCCTGCGGACCGCGAAGACCGCCATCGACGGCGAGGCGCCGAAGCTGCGCACCTGGGGCGGCGAGCTGCGTGGCGCGATGGAGCGCCTCCAGATGGACGCGGCGTTCGCCCAGCGCAACGTCAACGAGGGCTTCTCCGGTGGTGAGAAGAAGCGGCACGAGATCGTCCAGCTGGAGCTGCTCAAGCCGAAGATCGCGATCCTCGACGAGACCGACTCGGGTCTCGACGTGGACGCGCTGCGGGTGGTCAGCGAGGGCGTCAACCGGGTCCGCGACACCGGCGACACCGGCGTGCTGCTGATCACCCACTACACGCGGATCCTGCGCTACATCAAGCCGGATTTCGTGCACGTCTTCGTCGCCGGTCGGATCGTCGAGCAGGGCGGCCCGGAGTTGGCCGACAAGCTCGAGGCCGAGGGCTACGAGCGGTACGCCGCCGGAGCCGGCACGGCCAAGGCCTGAGCGAGAGAGGCGCTGTCGAGATGACCAGCATCGCGATCCCCGAGGGGATGCCGCAGTACGACGACGTGCCACGTTTCGACGTGGCCCGGGTGCGCGCCGACTTCCCGATCCTCGATCGGGAGATCAACGGGCACCCGCTGGTCTACCTCGACAGCGCCAACACCTCGCACAAGCCGCGCCATGTGCTCGACGTGCTCGACGAGCACTACGCGCGGCACAACGCCAACGTGTCGCGCTCGGTGCACACCCTGGGCACCGAGGCCACCGAGGCGTACGAGGGTGCGCGGGCCAAGATCGCCGCGTTCATCAACGCGCCGAGCACCGACGAGGTGGTGTTCACCAAGAACTCCACCGAGGCGATCAACGTCGTGGCGTACGCCTTCTCGAACGCTTCGCTGCGTCCGGACGCCGACCCCCGGTTCCGGCTCGGCCCGGGCGACGAGGTGGTGATCTCCGAGATGGAGCACCACTCGAACATCGTCCCGTGGCAGCTGCTCTGCGAGCGCACCGGCGCGACCCTGCGCTGGTTCCCGGTCACCGATCAGGGTCGGCTGGACGAGTCGGGCCTGGAGGATCTGGTCACCGAACGGACGAAGATCGTCTCGCTGGTGCACATGTCGAACATCCTCGGCACCGTCAACGCCACGTCCCGCATCGCCGCGCGGGTCCGCGAGGTGGGCGCGCTGCTGCTGCTGGACTGCTCGCAGTCGGTGCCGCACCTGCCCATCGACGTGGTCGACCTGGACGCCGACTACATCGTGTTCACCGGGCACAAGATGCTCGGCCCGACCGGCATCGGCGTGCTCTGGGGCCGCGGTGAGCTGCTGGCGGCCATGCCGCCGGTGATGGGCGGCGGTTCGATGATCGAGACGGTGACCATGGCCCGGTCGACGTTCGCCGCGCCGCCGGCCCGATTCGAGGCCGGCACCCCGCCGATCGCCGAGGCGGTCGCGCTCGGCGCGGCGGTCGACTACCTCACCGGCATCGGCATGCCGGCGATCCAGTGGCACGAGAAGGAGCTGACGGCGTACGCGCTGGACGCCCTCGGTTCGGTGCCCGACCTGCGGATCTTCGGCCCGACCGTTCCGGTCGGCCGGGGCGGCACGATCTCGTTCGCCCTCGGTGACGTACACCCGCACGACGTGGGCCAGGTGCTCGACTCGCTGGGCGTGCAGGTGCGGGTGGGCCACCACTGCGCGAAGCCGGTCTGCAGCCGGTTCGGCGTCCCGGCGATGACCCGGGCGTCGTTCTACCTCTACACCACCACCGGGGAGATCGACGCCCTGGTGGGCGGTCTGGAGCAGGTACGGAAGGTGTTCGACTGATGGTGCAGCTCGACCAGCTCTACCAGGAGATCATCCTGGATCACTACAAGCACCCGCACGGGCGGGGCCTGCGTGACGCCGACGACCCGGGCGACCAGGTCGCCGAGGCGCACCACGTCAACCCGACCTGCGGCGACGAGGTCACCGTCCGGGTGGCCACCGACGGCAACGTGCTGCACGACATCTCGTACGACGGCATGGGCTGCTCGATCAGCCAGGCGTCGGCGAGCGTCCTGCACGAGTTGCTGCGCGGTCGGGGCACCGGGGAAGCATTCGAGGTGCACGAGGCGTTCGTCGAGTTGATGTCCGGACGTGGCCAGGTCACGCCGGACGAGGACGTACTCGGTGACGGGGTGGCCTTCGCGGGCGTCGCCCGCTATCCCGCCCGGGTCAAGTGCGCGCTGCTGCCGTGGATGGCGTTCAAGGACGCCGCGGCACGCGCCGGCGTGGGCGCGAGCCCGGAGGTGAAGGCGTGAGTTGCTCTGTGTCAAGCCGCCGCAAGTTGATCTTGTCTGATCAGCTGTTGGAGGGCTCTGTGGTGGTCTGGGTCGTAGGCGGT
>NZ_JBNCKT010000034.1:42223-50519 GCF_049841675.1 Micromonospora sp. DT4 | reverse complement strand
GATACGTCTGGCCGGTCAGACAGTCCGCTGGACCAACGCCACCGAACGCGAAGCCGTCCGACGTATCAACGCCGAACGGCTTATCACCGCGTAGTCACCCAGTTACCCGACAGTCTCTCTGAGAGCCGGGTCGGGCGGCTGCCGGTGACGGCAGCCGCCCGGGCAGGGCCGGATCAGGCGCGGGCGTACTGGGCGGGCCCGTTGTACGCGACGCCGAGCTTCGCGGCGGCGCGGCGCGGCCAGTACGGGTCGCGCAGCAGTTCCCGGCCGAGCAGCACCAGGTCGGCCTCGCCGCTGGCGACGATCTGCTCGGCGTGCTCCGGCTCGACGATCAGGCCGACCGCGCCGGTGGGTACGCCGGCCTCGCGGCGGATCTGGGCGGCCAGCGGCACCTGGTAGCCGGGGCCGAGGGGGATGCGCTGGTCGGTGCTGACGCCACCGGAGGAGGCGTCGACCAGGTCGACGCCGACGGCGGCCAGCTCACCGGCGAGCACCACGCTGTCCTCGGCGGTCCAGCCGCCCTCGACCCAGTCGGTCGCGGAGATCCGGGTGAGCACCGGCACACTCTCGCCGACCGCGGCGCGTACCGCGCGGGCGACCTCCAGCGTGAGACGCATCCGGGCGGCCCGGTCACCGCCGTAGGCGTCGGTGCGGTGGTTGGTCAGCGGCGACAGGAACTCGTTGAGCAGGTACCCGTGCGCGGCGTGCACCTCCACGGCGGCGAAACCGGCGGCGAGAGCCCGCTCTGCGGCGGCGGCGAACGCGTCGACCACGCCGGCGATGCCCGCCGCGTCGAGCGCGGTCGGCGTCCGGTAGCCGGGCGTGAACGGCTCGGCGCCCGGGGCGACGGGCGTCCAGCCGCCCTCGGCGTCCGGAACTCCGCCGTTGCCCGAATCCCACGGCCGGTAGGTGGAGGCCTTGAAGCCGGCGTGCGCGAGTTGGACGGCCGGCACCGCGCCGTGTGCGGCGACGAACGCGGTCACCGGCCGCCAGGCGTCCACGTGCGCGCCGGACCAGATCCCGGTGTCCTGCGGGGAGATCCGACCCTCGGGGAGCACGGCGGTCGCCTCGGTCAGCACCAGTCCGGCCCCGCCGACCGAGCGCGTGCCCAGGTGGACGAGGTGCCAGTCGGTGGGCAGGCCGTCCGGGCCGGCGGAGTACTGGCACATGGGCGCCATGGCGATGCGGTTGGGCAGCGTGACGCCGCGCAGGGCCAGCGGCGTGAACAGGGAACTCATGTCGTCATCCTCTCGGTACGGCGACGGACCCCCCTGCCGAGGGGTCCGTCGCCGTGGGGAACGGGTCAGGCGGGTACGGGGTTCACCTGCGGTCGGGTGTCGCCGGCCACCGGCTCCGAGTCGAGGAGTTCCCGCCGGCCCGCTGAGTCGTACGCGGCCCGGTCGAGGATGCCCGATCTGCAAGCTGCGATGCGCGTGAGGCTCCTTACAGGCTTCGCCTGCGGCAAGTAAGGGCCAGCGCCGTGCCGGTGGCCACGCCCCACAGCACCGCCAGCCCGAGAACGACCCGCTCCACCACGCCGACCAGGGCGCCCCGGCCGACCACGAGCATGGCCAGTCCGATCGTGGCGCACAGCGGCAGGGCGAGCGCCGCCGTGCCGGCCGCCAGACGGCGTACCACCGCCGGGGCCGGCCCCGACACGGCCAACGCGACCATGGCGAGGACCACCGCCGCCGTCGCCGCGATGCTCGCGCCACCGTGCACCAGGTCGGCCACCGTGGTCCGCTCGAACGGCGGCAGCGGGCAGCCGGCGGAGCAGGTCACCGCCCCGGACACCGCCGTGAGCACGGCGCCGGTGGCGAGCAGCGCCGACGCCACCCGGACCCCGGGCGGCAGCGCCGCGGCGATCAGCAGCAACGCGCCGGCAAGGGCGAGAACCCCGATCCGGTACGTCACGGCGTGCGCGCTGCCGGCGATGCCCGCCTCACTCACGTACCCGGTGAAGCCCGGACCGGGACCGGCGACCACCGCGACCGTCACCGCGGCCGCCCCGGCCACCGCGCTGCCGGCTGCGGCGGACGCGGCGGCCCGGCGGGCGACGTCCCCGCGGGCGGCGGGCGGCGTCGCCGTGCCGGCCCGACCCCGCTCAGCCACGCCCGTGCGACGTCGTCCAGCCGGACTCGTCGGGCCCCAGCGGCACGATGCCGGTCGGGTTGATCTCCCGGTGGGTGCCGTAGTAGTGCCGCTTGATGTGGTCGAAGTCCACCGTCTCGCCGAAGCCCGGAGTCTGGAACAGGTCCCGGGCGTACGCCCAGAGCACCGGCATCTCGGTCAGCTTGCTGCGGTTGCACTTGAAGTGCCCGTGGTACGCCGCGTCGAAGCGGACCAGCGTGGTGAACAGCCGCACGTCGGCCTCGGTGATCGCGTCGCCCATCAGGTAACGCTGCCCGGCCAGCCGGTCGGAGAGCACGTCGAGCCGGGCGAACAACGCTTGGAACGCCTCGTCGTACGCCTCCTGGGAGGTGGCGAAGCCACACCGGTAGACGCCGTTGTTGACGTCGCGGTGGACCTCGGCCATCAGCGCGTCCATCTCGGGGCGCAGCGCGACCGGGTACAGGTCGGGTGCGTCGGGCGCGTGCAGTCGCTGCCACTCGGTGGAGAAGTCGAGGGTGAGCTGCGGATAGTCGTTGGTCACCACCCGGCCGGTCAGGGTGTCGACGAGCGCCGGCACGGTCACCCGGCCGGTGTAGTCCTCGTCGGTGGCCAGGTACGCCTCGGAGAGGAAACGGACGCCGAGGACCGGGTCGAAGCCGTCCGGGTCGAGGGCGAACGCCCAGCCCCGTTCGTCCCGGATCGGGTCGACGGTGCCCAGCGAGATCGCGTCGTCCAGCCCGAGCAGGCCACGTACGATCTTCGCCCGGTGCGCCCAGGGGCACGCGCGGCACCAGATGAGCCGGTAGCGGCCGGCCTCCAACGGCCAGCGGTCCTGCTCGTCCGGGCCGCCGCCGGGGGGTGAGGTCGAGTCGGCGGTGACCCGACCGGTGAACCGGTTGGGCTGACGGACGAACGCGCCGCCACGGCTGGTCTCTGCGCTGAACTGGGCCCGGGCCATGCCGTCAACCTATCCGCTGCCGGCGCGGATATCCTGGCGGCCGGCGGCCCTCCGCGATCCGGTGGGCCTGCCCACCCCCGCCGTCTGCACCCCTCAAGGACTCGCGATGACCGTGGCATACCTGGTAGCCGGTGTCCGTACCCCGATCGGCCGGTACGCCGGCGCGCTGGCCGGCGTCCGCCCCGACGACCTGGCCGCCCACGTCATCCGTGAGCTGGTCGTCCGGCACCCGTCGGTGGACTGGGCCCGCGTCGACGACGTCGTCCTCGGCTGCGCCAACCAGGCCGGCGAGGACAACCGCAACGTGGCCCGGATGGCGGCTCTGCTCGCCGGCCTGCCCGAGGAGGTGCCGGGCAGCACGGTCAACCGGCTCTGCGGCTCCGGCCTGGACGCCCTCGCCACCGCCGCCCGGTCCATCGTGGCGGGAGACGCCGAGCTGCTGGTCGCCGGCGGGGTCGAGAGCATGAGCCGTGCGCCCTTCGTCGTGCCGAAGGCGACCTCGGCGTACTCCCGCTCGGCCGAGATGTACGACACCACCCTGGGCTGGCGGCTGGTCAACCCGCTGATGCGGGACGGCTGGGGGGTCGACTCGATGCCCGAGACGGCGGAGAACGTGGCCGCCGAGTACAGCGTCGACCGGGCCGAGCAGGACGCCTTCGCGTACCGCTCGCAGCAGCGTGCGGCCAAGGCGCAGGCCGACGGCCGGTTCGCCGAGGAGATCGTGCCGGTGTCCGTGCCGGCCGGCCGGCGGGAGACCCGGCTGGTGGAGGTCGACGAGCACCCCCGCGAGACGTCCCTGGAGAAGCTGGCCGCGCTGCCCACCCCGTTCCGCGACGGCGGCACGGTGACCGCCGGCAACTCCTCGGGCGTCAACGACGGCGCGGTCGCGCTGCTGGTGGCCAGCGAGGCCGCGGTGCAGCGGTACGGCCTCACCCCGCTGGCCCGCGTCGTCGGCGCGGCGACGGCCGGCGTACCGCCGCGGATCATGGGTATCGGCCCGGTGCCCGCCACCCGCAAGCTGCTCGACCGGGCCGGCGTCGACCTGGCCGCGGTGGACGTCGTCGAGCTGAACGAGGCGTTCGCCGCGCAGTCCGTGGCGGTGCTGCGCGAGCTGGGGCTGCCCGTCGACGCCGAGCACGTCAACCCCAACGGAGGCGCGATCGCGCTCGGGCATCCGCTGGGCGCCAGCGGTGCGCGGCTGGCGCTGACCGCTGCCCTGGAGTTGCGCCGGCGCGGTGGCCGCCGGGCCCTCGCCACCATGTGCATCGGTGTGGGTCAGGGCATCTCGCTGCTGCTGGAGTCGGCTGCCTGAGGGCGGAAAGTCACGTGAAGGAATCTCCCGTACGCGGTGGCCGGCGGCCTAGAGTGGTCCACACCACACGACCCGCGGGGTCGGCCGGCGGCCGTGCGCGCCCGCCGACGCCGGTGCCGCCCCGCGCCGCGAACTGGGGAGCACACCGATGCCGGACGCACTGCCGACCGAGATTGATCTGACCAGGCCGAGCGCGGTCCGGGTGTACGACTACTTTCTGGGCGGGGCGCACAACTTCGAGGTCGACCGGCAGTTGGCCGAGCAAATCGCCAGCATGACCCCGAACCTCGCCGCGACCATGCGCTCCGGCCGGGACTTCCTGCGCCGCGCCGTCCGGGTGCTGCTCGACGCCGGCATCGACCAGTTCCTCGACATCGGCTCCGGCATCCCGACCGTGGGCAACGTGCACGAGGTGGCCCAGGCGACGAACCCGAAGGCCCGGGTGGTCTACGTCGACATCGACCCGGTGGCCGTCGCGCACAGCCGCGAACTGCTCGCCGGCAACGACCTGACCGGGGTAATCCACGCCGACCTGCGCGAGCCGGAGCGGATTCTCACCGAGACCCGGCGGCTCGGGTTGATCGACTTCAGTCGACCCATGGGCATCCTGCTGGCCGGAGTGGTGCACTTCATTCCGGACGCCGACCGCCCCGACGAGATCCTGGCGACCCTGCGGGCCGCCGCCGCGCCGGGCAGCTTCCTGGTCGTCTCGCACTCCACCTTCGAGGACCAGCCGCAGGAGATGCTGGATGCCCAGCGCCTCTCCTCCCGGACCGACACCGAGATCACCCTGCGCTCCCGCGCGCAGGTCACCGGCTTCTTCGGCGACTGGACGGTCCTCGAACCGGGCGTGGTGCACATGCCACTGTGGCGGCCCGACTCGCCGGACGACGTGGACGAGCACCCCGCACGGTTCGGCGCCTTCGGGGGCATCGCCCGGTACGACCAGCACGTCGGCTGATCCGGTGGCCGCCGTCCCGGACCCCACCGGGGTCGACGTCGGCCGGACCGGTGTCGAGGCGTACGCCGCTGACTGGGCCCGTGCCGTACGCCGCATCGGTTTCGTGCCGCTCAGCGCGGCCGAGACCGAGCGGCTGTTGCTGCTGCACACCGTCCGGCTGGCGCAGGTCGTACGAGCGGAGCCGTTCAGCGCCCGCCCCGCCGAGGAGGTCGGGCGGGCCCTGGTGGAGGCGCACCTGACCGAGCCCCGGGCGTTGGAGTGGTCGCTGCGCGCGCTCGGTGACGACTTTCCGGCCCGGGTGCTGGCTGCCGACGGCCGGCCGGCCGATCTGGGCGAGCGGATCGCGGCGGTGCAGGGCGGGCTGGCGGCCGGGTTTTCCCGCGCGCTGCGCGACCGCACCTTCGCCCAGCAGGAGCGCATCGCCCGTTCGGCCTGGCAGGCGCGGGACGAGGTCGAGCAGGCGCTGCGCGACAGCGAGGCGCGGTTCCGAGCGGTCTTCACCGGCGCCGCGATCGGTATCGGCATCGCCAGGGTGGACGGACGGATCATCGACGTCAACACGGCGTTCGCCGACATGCTCGGCTACTCCGCCGAGGAGCTGTGCCAGATGAACGTGGCGGCGCTGTTCCACGCCGACGACGCCGCCGGCATGTGGGAGCTGTACCAGGAGCTGATCGAGGGCAGGCAGGACTCGGCCCGGGTCCAGAAGCGCTACCACCGCAAGGACGGCAGCGTCGTCTGGACGGATCTGGCCGTGTCGCTGATCCGGTACGACGACGGCCGGCCCCGGTTCACCGTCGCCATGGTCGAGGACATCACCGAGCGGTATGAACTCCAGCAGCGGCTGCGCTTCCAGGCGCTGCACGATCCGTTGACCGGGCTACCCAACCGGACGTTGTTCTTCGAGACGTTGGGCCGGGTCCTCGACACCGCCGGGCCCGGCCAGCGGGTCGGGGTGTGCTTCCTCGACCTGGACGGCTTCAAGGCGATCAACGACGGCCTCGGCCACGACCTCGGCGACCGGCTGTTGGTGACGATCGGCAAGCGCCTCGCCGAGTGCGTGGCCGACCGCGGCCACCTGGTCGCCCGGATGGGCGGCGACGAGTTCGTCATCCTGGTCGACGGCGGTGGCGACGTCGAGGACGCGGTGGCCGTGGCGGAGGCCGCGCTGGCCGCCGTCGCCGCGCCGGTGCACATCGGCGACCAGCAGTTGGCGGTCTCCGCCAGCGTCGGGATCGTGGACTGCCCGGCTGCGGAGACCACCGCTTCGGACCTGATGAAGGCCGCCGACACGACGCTCTACTGGGCCAAGGCGGCTGGCCGGGGCCGGTGGGCGGTGTACGACCCGGAGCGCAGCGCCCGCGACCTCGCCCGGTCGGCGCTGGTCGCCGGGCTGCCGGCCGCGCTCGACCGGGGTGAGTTCGTGCTGCACTACCAGCCGATCGTGTCGCTGCTGGAGGGCACGATGCTCGCCGTGGAGGCGCTCGTCCGCTGGGAGCACCCGGAGCTGGGCCTCATCGGTCCGGACCGCTTCATCGGCCTCGCCGAGGAGACCGGCCTGATCGTCCGGCTCGGCGAGTGGGTGCTGCGGCGGGCCTGCCGCGACGCCGAACGCTGGTGGCGGGAGTTCCCCGAAGCCCGGCTGGTGGTCAGCGTCAATCTGGCCGCCCGGCAGGCCGACGACCCGGCGATCGTCGCGACGGTGGCCGACGCGCTGGCCACCAGTGGTCTGCCGGCCGAGCTGCTGCAACTGGAACTGACCGAGAGCGCCGTGATGGGCAGCGCGGGCGAGCCGCTGCGCAGCCTGCACCGGCTCGCGGCGCTGGGCGTCCGGCTGGCCGTCGACGACTTCGGCACCGGCTACTCCAACCTCGCCTACCTGCGGCGGCTGCCGATCCACTGCCTGAAGCTGGCCGGCCCGTTCGTCGAGGGCATCCGCGCCGACGGGACGGACGAGGCGGCGGACCACCGCGACGAGCGAATCGTCGACGCGTTGGTCAGGTTGGCGCACGCGTTGGAGCTGTGGGTGACGGCCGAGGCGGTGGAGACCGGGGTGCAGGCGGAACGACTACGGGCGCTGCGCTGCGACACCGGGCAGGGACGGTACTTCGGCGCGCCGGCCCCGGCGCAGGACATCACCGCCCGGCTGCGACAGGCCGTGGCGCGGTGGTGACCGTGGTGGCCGCACTGGCCATCCTGGCCGGACTGGCGGGTGTGGTGGTGCCCGGCCTGCCGGCGCTGCCCCTGTGCTGGGGCGGGGTACTGGTCTGGGCGATCTTCGGCGGCGCCGGCGTCGCGGGGTGGGCGGTGTTCGCCGCCGCCACGCTCGTCGTGGTCGGCGGCATGATCGTGAAGTATCTCTGGCCGGGGCGGAACCTGAAGCGCACCGGTGTGCCGACGTCGTCCCTGCTGGCCGGGGGCGTGCTCGGGCTGGTGGGGTTCTTCGTGATCCCCGTGGTCGGTCTGCTGCTGGGCTTCGTCCTCGGGGTGTGGGCCGCCGAGCGGCTGCGGCTGGGCAGCAACCGGCTCGCCTGGCCGTCCACCGTGCAGGCCCTCAAGGCGGCCAGCCTGTCCATGCTGGTGGAGTTCCTGGCCAGCCTGACCATCGGCGCCCTCTGGGTCGTCAAGGCTGATTTGGACAGTCCCGAACGGACCCGCCCGGGCCGGGCGCGGTGGCGCGGTGCACCTTCGTCGGATACGGCGGGAGGCCGTACGAGAGAGAGGCGGTGCCCCGCGCCACCGTGTGCCGGGCGTTGCCGAGCGCCCGGCGGAACCCGTCGCGATCGGGCCTGGCCACGGGTTACAGCATGCGGTCGTCCAGCGTGTGTCGGCAACGGGATTAGCGGGACGTCGTCGGCGGTGCCGCGGCGGCGTCGGGGCGGACCCACCCTGAGAAGCGTGATGCCTATGAGTCATCAAGATGACGCACAGGCATCACACTCGGTGGGCCGTG
>NZ_JBNCKT010000034.1:0-42127 GCF_049841675.1 Micromonospora sp. DT4 | reverse complement strand
CGTGGGCCGTGGGCCGTGGGCCGTGGGCCGTGGGCCGTGGGCCGTGGGCCGTGGGCCGTGGGCCGTGGGCCGTGGGCCGTGGGCGGTGGGCCGTGGGTACCCGCGAGGTATTGACCGCACCTGATCATCGGGACGACACTTTGCGCACTCGTTGACCGAACCACCTCAGGGAGGTGCGCAGTGGCCACGACGCCCGTTCCGACCGCAGAGCAACCGATGGACGACGATGCCCGGCGGCTCGCCGAGCTCGGCTACAAGCAGGAACTGCGCCGCAAGTGGAGCGGCTTCTCCAACTTCGCGATCTCGTTCTCCATCATCTCGATCCTGGCCGGCTGCTTCACCACGTTCGGCCAGGCGTGGAACAACGGCGGACCGGTCGCCATCTCCTGGGGATGGCCACTGATCTCACTGTTCATCCTGATCATCGGCTTCTGCATGGCCGAGCTGGTATCGGCGTACCCGACGGCCGGCGGCATCTACTGGTGGGCGGCGACCATGGGTCGCCCGGTGCACGGCTGGTTCACCGGCTGGTTGAACCTCGTCGGCCTGGTCGCGGTCACCGCGTCGGTCGACTACGGCTGCGCGACGTTCCTCAACCTCACCCTGTCGGCGCTCTTCGACGGCTGGGCCGGGACGCTGCGGCAGGCGTTCGTCCTCTTCGTGATCATCCTGGCGCTGCACGGCCTCATCAACATCTACGGGCACCGGATCATCGACGTACTCCAGAACGTCTCGGTCTGGTGGCACGTGGCCGGCGCGGCCGTCGTGGTGGCCATCCTGGTGTTCGTTCCGGACAACCACCAGAGCTTCCAGTTCGTGTTCACCGAGCGGTTCAACAACTCCGGCTTCGGTGACGGGGACACCGGCGGGCTGACGTTCTGGTTCTACGTGCTGCCGCTGGGCTTCCTGCTGACCCAGTACACGATCACCGGCTTCGACGCCTGCGCGCACGTCTCCGAGGAGACCCGGGGAGCCTCGCAGGCCGCCGCCCGTGGGCTCTGGCAGTCGATCTTCTACTCGGCGGTCGGCGGCTGGATCCTGCTGCTGGCCTTCCTGTTCGCGGCCACCGACGTCGAGGCGGTCAACGCCGCCGGCGGCTTCTCCGGGGCCATCTTCGAGTCGGCGTTGACCCCGGTCTTCTTCAAGACCGTCATCATCATCTCCACCATCGGGCAGTTCTTCTGCGGCATGAGCTGCGTGACGTCGATGAGCCGGATGGCGTACGCGTTCAGCCGTGACCGGGCCGTGCCGGGCTGGCGGCTCTGGTCGAAGGTCGACCGCAACGGCACGCCGGTCAACGCGATCATCGGCGCCACGATCGCCGGTCTGGTGCTCACCCTGCCGGCGCTCTACGAGAGCTCCGCCGGCATCCCGATCGCCTTCTACGCGGTGGTCTCCGTCGCGGTGCTCGGCCTCTACCTGTCCTTCCTCATCCCGATCGCGCTGCGGCTACGGCTCGGTGACCGGTTCAACCCGGGACCGTGGACGCTGGGACGCAAGTACCGGCTGCTCGGCTGGATCGCGGTCATCGAGATCGCCGTCATCGCGGTCTACTTCGTGCTGCCGATCGTGCCGGCCGGGGTGCCCGGCAACGACGGGTTCACCTGGTCGGCGGTGAACTATGCGCCGCTCGCCGTCGGCGGGGTGCTGCTGGTGGTCGCCGTGTGGTGGTACGCGTCGGCGCGCAAGTGGTTCACCGGCCCGGTGCGTACCGTCGAGCAGCGTGCGGCGGCGGCCGACCCGGCGCCCGCCGACGGCCCGGCCTGACCCGCGCCCGGCGGGATGGTCCGCGCGGCCGTCCCGCCGGGTTTGCCGCCCGCGCCACCGGGGGCATTGACGGTGATCCGGTTTGCCAGTAGACCTTGGTGATGGAGGCCCGCTCATGAGGAATGCGCCGCTCACGCTGGAACAACTGCGGGTCGCCGTCGACGATGGCGAGATCGACACCGTCGTGCTGGCCCTCGTCGACATGCAGGGCCGGTTGCAGGGCAAACGGTTCCACGCGCCGTTCTTCCTCGACCAGGTCGTCGAGGGCGGCACCGAGGGTTGCAACTACCTACTCGCCGTGGACGTCGACATGAACACCGTCGACGGGTACGCGATGTCGAGCTGGGAGCGCGGCTACGGCGACTTCGCCATGGTGCCGGACTTCGCCACGCTGCGGCGGATGCCCTGGCAGCCCGGGTCCGCGCTGCTGCTGGCCGACCTCGCCTGGCTGGACGGCTCCGGTGACGTGGTCGCCTCGCCCCGGCAGATCCTGCGCCGGCAGCTCGACCGGCTGGCCGAGCAGGGGCTGACCGCGTACGCCGGCACCGAGCTGGAGTTCGTGCTGTTCCGCGACTCGTACGAGGACGCCTGGCGGCGCGGCTACCGCGACCTCACGCCGGCCAACCAGTACAACGTGGACTACTCGCTGCTCGGCACGGCCCGGGTGGAGCCGCTGCTGCGCCGAATCCGCACCGAGATGGCCGGCGCAGGCCTCACGCCGGAGAGCGCCAAGGGCGAGTGCAACCTCGGCCAGCACGAGATCGCCTTCCGGTACGACGAGGCGGTGGCGTGTGCCGACCACCACGTCATCTACAAGAACGGCGCGAAGGAGATCGCCGCCCAGGGGGGCATGTCGATCACCTTCATGGCCAAGCCCAACGAGCGGGAGGGCAACTCCTGCCACATCCACTTCTCGCTCCGGGACGCGTCCGGCTCGTCGGCGATGCTCGGTGACGGGCCGGCGCACCTGTCGCCGACCGGGCAGCGGGTGCTCGCCGGGCTGCTCGCCACGATGCGGGAGCTCAGCCTGCTCTTCGCCCCGAACATCAACTCCTACAAGCGGTACCAGCCGGACTCGTTCGCCCCGACGGCGCTGCGTTGGGGCGTGGACAACCGCACCTGCGCGCTGCGGGTGGTCGGGCACGGGCAGGGCATGCGGGTGGAGAACCGGCTGCCCGGGGCCGACGTCAACCCGTACCTGGCGATCGCCGGGCTCATCGCGGGCGCGCTGCACGGCATCGAGCGGGAGTTGGAGTTGGGCCCGGAGTGCACCGGCAACGCGTACGACGACCCGGAGGCCGAGCGTGTCCCCACCACGTTGCGCGACGCCCTGGCCCTCTGGGAGGAGTCGACGCTGGCCCGCGAGGCGTTCGGCGACGAGGTGGTGGCCCACTACGCCAACCAGGCGCGGGTCGAGTTGAAAGCCTTCGACGCGGCGGTCACGGACTGGGAGCTGACCCGTGGCTTCGAACGCCTGTGACGGCCCGCCCCACCGTGTCGATCATGGACTTGTGGTGGGCGGGGTACGGTGGTTCGCGCCTTTCGTTCGGCACCACAACTTCATGATCGACGGGTATCGGAAGGTGGGGGCGTGACGGTTCTGGTGGACCCGGCTTCCGGGGAGGGGCTTCGGGAGGTTTCCGGGGCCTCGGAGGCGGACGTGGACGCGGCGATCTCGCGTGCCGCGTCAGCGTTCGAGGCGTGGCGGGTCGTCGCGCCGGGGGATCGCGCCCGGCTGCTGCGGCGGTTCGCCGCAGTCGTCGACGCGCACCTGGACGAGTTGGCCGCGTTGGAGGTCCGCAACTCCGGGCACACCATCGGCAACGCCCGCTGGGAGGCCGGCAACGTCCGTGACGTACTGGACTACTACGCGGGCGCGCCGGAGCGGTTGACCGGCCGACAGATCCCCGTACCCGGTGGCCTGGACGTCACCTTCCACGAGCCGCTCGGCGTGGTCGGCGTGATCGTGCCGTGGAACTTTCCGATGCCGATCGCCGCCTGGGGTTTCGCCCCGGCCCTCGCCGCCGGCAACACGGTGGTGCTCAAGCCCGCCGAGCTGACCCCGCTCACCGCGCTGCGCCTGGCCGAACTGGCCCGCGAGGCCGGCCTGCCCGACGGCGTGTTCACCGTGCTGCCGGGTGCGGGCGCGGTGGTGGGGGAGCGGTTCGTCAGCCACCCGGCCGTTCGCAAGATCTGCTTCACCGGCTCCACCGAGGTGGGCACGCGCATCATGGCCGGCTGCGCCGCCCAGGTGAAGCGCCTCACCCTGGAGTTGGGCGGCAAGAGCGCCAACATCGTGTTCGCCGACGCCGACCTGGAAACCGCCGCCGCGACCGCGCCCGGCGCGGTCTTCGACAACGCCGGCCAGGACTGCTGCGCGCGGTCGCGGATCCTGGTCCAACGACCGGTGTACGACCGCTTCCTGGAACTGCTCGAACCAGCGGTACGCGCGGTACGGGTCGAGGACCCGTCCCGCGACACCGCGGAGATGGGCCCGCTGATCTCGGCGGCCCAGCGGGACCGCGTCGCCGGTTACGTGACCGGAGCGAAGGTCGCCTTCACCGGCTCCTGCCCGGACGGTCCCGGCTTCTGGCACGCGCCCACCGTGCTGCTGGCCGGTTCGCCGGCCGACCGGCACTGGCGGGAGGAGATCTTCGGGCCGGTGGTCTCGGTGCTGCCGTTCGACGACGAGGCCGACGCGGTCCGGCTCGCCAACGACACCGAGTACGGCCTCTCCGGCTCGATCTGGACCCGGGACGTCGGGCGCGCGCTGCGGATGGCGCGCGCCGTCGACTCGGGCAACCTCAGTGTCAACTCGCACTCCTCCGTGCGCTACTGGACCCCGTTCGGCGGGATGAAGCGCTCCGGACTTGGCCGCGAGCTGGGCCCGGACGCGCTGCACTCCTTCACCGACGTCAAGAACGTGTTCATCGCGACGAAGGAGTGAGGCCAGTGCAGGGTCGGTTGCAGGAGCGGGTGGCCGTGGTCACCGGCGCGGGCAGCGGCATCGGGTTGGCCACCGTCCGGCGGTTCGCCGCCGAGGGGGCCCGGGTGGTGTGCGTGGACATCGACGCGGAGGCCGGCACGCGGGCCGCCGAGGAGTGCGGCGGCGAGTTCGTGGCCACCGACGTGGCCGACGAGTCGGCGGTACGCGATCTGTTCGACGGGGTGGCCGAGCGGCACGGGCGGGTCGACATCGCGTTCAACAACGCCGGCATCTCCCCGCCGGACGATGACTCCATCCTGGACACCGGCCTGGACGCGTGGGAGCGGGTGCTGCGGGTCAACACCACGAGCGTCTACCTGTGCTGCAAGTACGCGATTGCGCACATGCGCCGGCAGGGCAAGGGTTCGATCATCAACACGGCCTCCTTCGTGGCGTTGATGGGTGCCGCGACGTCGCAGATCGCGTACACCGCGAGCAAGGGCGGGGTGCTGGCGATGACCCGCGAGCTGGGCGTGCAGTTCGCCCGCGAGGGCATCCGGGTCAACGCGCTCTGCCCCGGCCCGGTGGCCACGCCGCTGCTGCTGGAGTTGTTCGCCGCCGATCCGGAGCGGGCCGCCCGCCGGCTGGTGCACGTGCCGATGGGTCGGTTCGGTCAGCCGGAGGAGATCGCCGCCGCGGTGGCCTTCCTGGCCAGCGACGACGCCTCCTTCATGACCGCCGCGCAGTTCGTGGTCGACGGCGGCATCACCGGCGCGTACGTGACGCCCCTGTGAGCGCGAGGAGTGAGCCGGTTTTGCGAGCCCCGCAGTCGCGAACGCTGGCGGTCCTGTGAGGCGGCCCCTGATCGGGATCAGCGCGTACGTCGAGCCCGCCGACTGGGCCGTCTGGCGTGGTGTGCGGGCGGTCCTGGTGCCCGAGGCGTACGTGCGGGCGGTGACCGCCGCCGGAGGCCGGGCGGTGGTGCTGCCCCCGGACGACTGGGACGCCGACGTGCTGGCGGTCCTCGACGGGCTGCTGCTGGCCGGGGGCGCGGATGTGGGCCCGGGTCGGTACGGCCAGCAGCCGCACCCGCGGACCGAGGACCGGCCGGATCGCGACGTCGGTGAGCTGACCCTCCTGACGGCGGCCCTCGCCACCGATATGCCCGTGCTCGGTGTCTGCCGGGGAATGCAGTTGCTCGCCGTCGCGTACGGCGGCACCCTCCACCAGCACCTGCCCGACGTGCTGGGCTCCGAGGCGCACCGTCCGGCGCCGGGGGTCTACGGCACCCATCCGGTGCGGTTCGCGCCGGGCAGTCTGGCGGCGCGGACCATGGTCGGGGTTCAGCAGGTCAACTCGTACCACCATCAGGCGGTCGCCACCCCGGGCCGGCTCGCGGTCACCGGCTGGGCCTCCGACGGCGTGATCGAGGCGGTGGAGGACCCGGGTCGTCCCTTCGTGCTCGGGGTGCAGTGGCATCCGGAGAACGAGTCGGACCCGCGCCCGATCACCGCGCTGGTCCGGGCCGCCGGGCGGTCCGGTCCGTCGGTGGGTGACCGCGACGAGGGGGTACGCGTGACGGGGTCAATGGCCATGTGACGCAGGTCGCCCCCGTCGTGTGGGTCGGCCGGCGGGAGGATCAGCGCATGGGCACGGTCTATCCGGAGATCGACGGTCGGCTGCGGGAGTTCATCGCGGCCCAGCCGGTCTTCTTCGTCGCCACCGCGCCTTCCGGTCCCGAGGGTGCAGGTAACCAGCGTCCGCGGGTCGTCATGCGTTACGTTCCTGGTCCGCCGGGGTACAAGTCGGAGCACGGCGCTTGAAGATCAACGGCTGCGGGGTACGGCCGAAGCGGGGAGGCTGCATGAGCTCGGCCCAGGGGGGCGCGGACGCGGGGCGTTCCTTCGCGGACGGCCAGCAGATCCCCCCGCTGTTGGCCGCCGCCTTCGCGAACGGCGGTGAGCTGGGCGAACGGCTCCGCGCCTTCGACTGGTCCACCGCACCACTGGGCGGGCCGTCCCGCTGGCCGGTCGCCCTGGCCAGCGCGGTCGGCATGATGCTCTCCTCCAGCGCGCAGATCGTCATGTTCTGGGGCGACGACCAGCTCGCCTTCTACAACGACGCGTACCGGCCGACGATCGGCAGCAAGCACCCGCACGTGCTCGGTCAACCGGCCCGACACCACTGGGCCGAGACGTGGGACGTCCTCGGTCCGCTGCTCGACGGCGTTCGCCGGACCGGGCTCTCCTACCGTGGCGCCGACCACCCCTTCCTGTTGGACCGCTCCGGCTTCGTCGAGCAGACCTACTTCGACGTCTCGTACGACCCGATCCGGGGCGCCGACGGATCGGTCAGCGGCGTCTACTGCATCGTCAACGAGACCACCGGTCGGGTGGTCGGTGAACGCCGACTGCGGGCGTTGGCGGAACTGGGCGCCGAGCTGGCCGACGTGCGCAGCGCCGGCGAACTGGGCCGGACGGCCGCCGACGTGCTCGGCCGGCACTGCGCCGACGTGCCCTTCGCACTGATCTACCTTGCCGACGATTTGGGTGAGTTCCGCCTGACCGGGGCCAGTGGCGTCGATCCGGCGGCGGTCGCCGTCACGCCGGACAGGTTCGCCGAGCTGGTCGCCGAGGGTGCTTCGGCCACCATGCGGATGGGCGACCTCCTCGTGCAGCGACCCGGCGATGCGGCCGACCAGGCCTTGGTGTTGCCCGTCAAGGCGACCAACGAGACGGTCGGCGCGCTCGTCGTCGGCGTGGCCCGGCGGCTGCCGCTCGGCGACGAGTACCGCGACTTCCTCGACCTGGTGGCCGCGCAGGTCTCCCGGGCGGTCGGCACCCAGCGGGCGTACGAGCAGGAGCGCGCCCGGGCCGCCGAGCTGGCCGCGCTGAACCGGGCGAAGACCAACTTCTTCGCCAACGTCAGCCACGAGTTCCGTACGCCGTTGACCCTGGTGCTCGGCCCGCTGGAGGACATGCTGGCCGACCCGGAACTGCCCGCCGCCTACACCGAGCGGCTCGTGATGATGCACCGCAACGCGTTGCGGCTGCTCAAGCTGGTCAACACCGTGCTCGACTTCTCCCGGCTGGAATCCGGACGGCTCGCCGCCCGCTACCAGCCCACCGACCTGGCCGACTACACCGCCCGACTGGCCAGCACCTTCCGTTCGGCCACCGAGCGCGCCCGCCTGCGCCTGGTCGTGGACTGCCCGCCGCTGCCCGCGCCGGTCTTCGTCGATCGGGACATGTGGGAAAAGATCGTCCTCAACCTGGTGTCGAACGCCGTGAAGTTCACCTTCGACGGCGAGATCCGGGTGCGGGTCCGGGCCGACGGCCGCGTCGCCCGCCTGGATGTCGTCGACACCGGCGTCGGGATCGTCCCGGCCGAGCTGCCGCACGTCTTCGAACGTTTCCACCGGGTGCCCGGCGCGCGCTCCCGTACCCACGAGGGCACCGGCATCGGGCTGGCGCTGGTCCGCGAGCTGGTCGAGATGCACGGCGGTGAGGTGGGGCTGACCAGCCAGGTCGACGAGGGCAGCACCTTCACGGTGACCGTCCCGTTCTCCTCGGCGCACCTGCCCGCCGGCCGGGTGGTCCCGTTCGCCCCCCTGCCGACGGGTGAGCCCGAGCAGGCCCGGCTCTTCGTTGCCGAGACGGGCCTGTGGGCGGACGAGGGCACCCTCGGGGAGGTCGGTTACCAGCCGGCTGCCGCCGCCCCCACCGGCCGCATCCTGGTCGTCGACGACAACGTCGACCTGCGCGAGCACGTCACCCGGTTGCTCTCGCCGAGCTGGGAGGTGGTCACCGCGAGCGACGGGCTGGCAGCACTGACGCTGGCCCGTGAGGGTGGGTTCGACCTGGTGCTCAGCGACGTGATGATGCCCCGGTTGGACGGGTTCGGCCTGGTCGGCGCGCTGCGCGCGGACCCCCGTACCCGCGATGTGCCGATCGTGCTGCTCTCCGCCCGCGCCGGCTCCGCGGAGGCGGTCGCCGGCCTCGCCGCCGGTGCCGACGACTACCTGACCAAGCCGTTCTCCGGGCAGGAGCTGATCGCCCGGGTCCGGTCCAACGTCGAGCTGGGCCAGCTACGCGGGCAGATCATCCGTCGCCTCCGGGCCCTGGCCGACGCGGCGGTGGCGGTCAACACGGCCCGCTCCACCGGCGACGTGCTCAAGGTCGCCGCCCGACACGCGCTCAGCCTCGCCGAGGCGGCCCGGGTCGTGGTGAGCGCGGCCGGCTCCCGGTTCGAGGCCGACGGTGGCGGTGACACCGCCACCGATCCGACGTTCGTGGCTCCGCTGACCGGGACCGGCCGCGAGCAGCTCGGCGAGCTGCGGGTCTGGCGAGCCGCGGAGGACGATGCGCAGGCCGACGAGGCCGCGCTCACCCAGCTGGCCCGACTGGTCGGTGTCCGACTGGAGAACGCCCAGCTCTACGAGGCCGAACACCGCATCGCCACCACGTTGCAGCACAGTCTGCTGCCGAGGCTCCTGCCCCAACTGCCGGGCGCGGTCGTCGCGAGCCGTTACCTGCCGGGCAGCGCCGACGTCGAGGTCGGTGGGGACTGGTACGACGCGCTCGTGCTCGACGGCGACAACCTGGTGCTGGTCATCGGGGACGTGGTCGGCAAGGGCGTCCAGGCCGCCGCGGCGATGGGGCAGCTACGTAACGCGCTGCGGGCGTACCTGTTGGAGGGCTTCGACCCGGGCGAGTCACTGAGCCGCCTCAACCGGCTGGTCCGGTCCACCGAGGAGTCGTCGTTCGCGACGGTGCTCTGCCTGCTGTTCAACCCCCGCACCGGTCGGCTGCGGTACGCCAGCGCCGGCCACCCGTCCCCCCTGCTGATCCGAGGAGACGACGTGGCGTTCCTGCACGACCGCGCGCTCGGCCCGCCCGTCGGCACCATCCCCGGCGCCACCTACCCGACCGCCGAGGGGGAACTGTCCCCGGGCAGCCGGCTGCTGCTCTACACCGATGGGCTGATCGAGGACCGCCAGCTCGACATCGACGCCGCGCTGGCCCAGCTACGCGTCGACGCCGCCACCCCCGGCGAGCACGTGGCGGATCTGGTCGACACGGTGGTCGATCGGGTTACCGGGCGACCGCGCCGCGACGACGTGGCGGTGCTCGCCGTGGAGGCGGCGGAGCTGAACCGGTTCGCGTTGCGGCTGCCGGCGGACCCGACGCGGTTGAGCGTGCTCCGCAAGCGCCTGGAGGACTTCCTCGTCGCGCACAACGTCGGCGAGACGGACCTGTTCGACCTGACCGTGGCGGTCTCGGAGGCCGCCGCGAACGCCATCGAGCACCCCGTCCACCCCGCCGAGGCGATGATCACCGTGGAGGTCGGCATCGAGGACCGGACGGTGATCGCCACGGTGCGCGACACCGGGCAGTGGCGGGAGTCCACCGACTCCGGTTTCCGGGGGCGCGGACTGTCGTTGATCAAGGCGCTGGGTGACCTGATGGTGCGGCGTACCGACGAGGGCACCGAGGTGACGCTGCGGCGGCAGTTGCAGGGCTGACCCCGCGCGCCCGCGGGGTCAGACCGGGTCGAGCCAGGTCTGGTCGCCCAGACCGGAGATCTCCAGCACCCGGCGTACCTGCCGGGACGGCAGCACGGTGAGCGCGCCGGAGAACTGCTGGGCGAGCCGCACCAGGGCGTGGATGGCCGCCGAGTCGAAGAAGGTCACCGCGCGCAGGTCGAGGGTGATCCGGCTGGCGGGCTCGCGCAGGGCGGTCTCCAGCATCGTGTCGGCCGTCGCCATGTCGACCTCGCCGGTCACCACCACGTGGAGGTGCTCTCCGTCGATCTCCACGCGGGCGGAGAAGACGGGTGGTGCTCCCCCTTGATCCACGCAGACACCATGGCACAGCTGACCTGGCAGGGCAACAACCGGTACCGACCGGCCGTGGCACAGGTCACCAGCCGCCGCGGCGATAGGCTTACCGCATGACCGTCCGTGCGCCGCTGACCCCAGGCACGCTCTCCCCGACGCGACCGGTGCCCACTCATATTCCACGCCCGGAGTACGTGGGCAAGAAGGGCCCGCGGCCGTGGCGCGGCTCGCACGTGCAGACGCGGGAGACCATCGAGAAGATGCGGATCGCCAGCCGGCTCGCCGCCCAGGCGACACAGCTCGCGGGCGAGCACTGCAAGCCCGGCGTCACCACCGACGAGATCGACCGCGTGGTGCACGAGTTCCTCTGCGACCACGACGCGTACCCGTCGACGCTCGGCTACCGGGGCTACCCCAAGTCCTGCTGCACCAGCCTCAACGAGGTCATCTGCCACGGCATCCCGGACTCCACCGTCCTCACCGACGGCGACATCATCAACGTCGACGTGACCGCGTACATCGGCGGGGTGCACGGTGACACGGACGCCACCTTCTGCGTCGGCGAGGTCAGCGAGGAGGCCCGGCTCCTCGTCGAGCGCACCCACGAGGCGATGATGCGCGGCATCCGCGCCGTCGCGCCCGGCCGCCAGATCAACGTGGTGGGCCGGGTCATCGAGTCGTACGCCAAGCGGTTCGGCTACGGCGTGGTCCGCGACTTCACCGGCCACGGGATCGGCGAGACCTTCCACAGCGGTCTCTACGTGCCGCACTACGACAGCCCTCGCCCGACCGACGTCATGGAGCCGGGGATGACCTTCACCATCGAGCCGATGATCACCCTCGGCACCTACCAGTACGACATGTGGGACGACGGGTGGACGGTGGTCACCAAGGACCGCAGGTGGACCGCCCAGTTCGAGCACACGATCGTCGTCACCGACGACGGCCACGAGATCCTGACCCTGCCGTGACCGACGCCCCCGCGGCCCTGCGTGAGGCGCACCACGCGGACGTCTCCGGCGGCTGGCTGCGCCCGGCCGTCTTCGGCGCGATGGACGGCCTGGTCACCAACATCGCCCTCATCGCCGGCGTCGGCGGCGGTGGCGTCTCGCCCCACAGCATCGTGCTGACCGGCACCGCAGGCCTGGTGGCCGGCGCGATCTCGATGGGGCTCGGCGAGTACACCAGCGTGCGCTCGGCCAACGAGCAGGTCGCCGCCGAGGTCGCCAAGGAGCGGCGCGAGTTGGAACGGCACCCCGAGGCCGAGGCGCGTGAGCTGGCCGACGCCTGGGTGGCGCGGGGCCTGCCCCGCGACCTCGCCACGCAGGTCGCCGAGGCGGTACGGCGCGACCCGGAGGAGGCGCTGCGGGTACACGTCCGCGAGGAGTTGGGCGTCGACCCCGACGACCAGCCCAGCCCGTGGGCGGCGGCGATCTCCTCGCTCGTGTTCTTCTCGGTGGGGGCACTGATCCCACTGCTGCCGTACCTGCTCGGCGCCACCGAACTCTGGCTGGCGCTCGCCGTCGGCGGTCTCGGGCTGTCCGCCGCCGGTGCGGTGGTGGCCCGGTTCACCAACCGACCCTGGTGGACCAGCGGCCTACGTCAACTCGTGCTGGGCGCGGCCGCGGCCGCGGCCACCTACCTGGTCGGCTCCCTGATCGGGGTGCAGGGCGGGCTGTGATGCCCGCTCACCCGCCGAGCAGTTCGTCGATCGTGCCGTCGACCGGGCGGCCACGCGCCGCCAGCTCGTCGGCCTGCCGCGCCAGCACCGCACCGACCTCGGTCATGTCCGCGCCGGCCAAGCCCGTGCGCCGCGCTGCCCCGGTACCAGGCCTGCCGCGCCGCCGTGCTGAACTCCGCCGGCCGGGCCCGGGCGAGTCGGCCCAAGTGCTCGTCCCGCAACGTCCGCAGCCAGCCCGTCGGGTCGTACAGCGACCGGTGGTGACACCTCCCCTTGGGCGGCTGCCGTCAGCCTAGCCAGCCGACGGCGGGCCGGCCGGTGCGCCGCGCCCGGTCGGCACCAGCCGGAAGATGCGGATCTCGCGCCCGCCGGCCCGCTCGACGTACGTGCGGTACGCCGGCCACTGGGCGACGAGCAAATCCCACAGGCGGTCCCGTTCGGCCCCGGTGGCCGGCTCGGCGTGCACCGGGAAACGGCGACCCTTCACGTCCACCTCGGCGGCGGGTTCGGCGAGCAGGTTCATGGCCCAACCGGGCTGGTGGGTCTGCCCCCAGTTGGAGCCGATCACCACGTACGCGTCGCCGTCGGGCACGTAGAGCAGGGGATTGCTGCGCGGCTTGCCGGACCGGCGGCCGGTCGTGGTGATCACCAGGGACGGGAGCAGACCGAGGGCGACCACCCGGCCTCGAGTGAGCCGGCCGACGATCCGGTCGGCGGGGACCAGCAGTCGGGCGGCGGCCCCGAACCAGCGGTGGTGGCCGAGCCGACGGGTGAGGGTAGCGAGCGCTGACACGCGGATCAGTCTGCCGGCTGCCCCGACCCGGCGGCACCCCCGGACGGTCCGGTTCCCTCCCGCGCCGGCGACCTCAGTCCAGGCGACGTTCGATCGGCAGCCCCGCCCGGGTGAACAGGCCCGCGCCGAGCATCGCCACCACCGGCACCAGCACCAGCACGCCCAGCGCCGGCCACGGCACCAGGTACGGGTACGCCTCCCGTGCCGGCCAGGCCGTGGCGTACTCCCGGTTGGCCGAGAACAGCACGATCGCCGCGGTGCCGAGACCGGCCACGATGCCGAGCACCGAACCGAGACCCGCGATCACCCCGGCCTGGCAGATCGCCAGCAGTCGGCGTACGGCGGGGGCCGCGCCGACCGCTGCGAGCGTGGACAGCTCGGCGCGGCCCTCGGCGGCGGCGAGCGCGGTGGCGATCCCGGCCGCGCCCATCGTGATCACCCCGGCCGCGGCGGCGAGCAGCAGCAGCAGCGGTGAGTCGTCGCGGGGGGCGGCACCCTGCTCCACCTGCACGGAGAACGTTCCGAAGGCCCGCAGGTCGGCGGTGAACCGGTCCTGGCGACGTTGACTGGGCGGCGTCGGGGTGTCGACCACCCAACCGTTCGAAACCGGCTTCAGGGCGAGCTGCCGGGCCGCCGACGCGGACAGCAGGAGGCGAGGCTGGCCGCTCGTCGGCGCCAGGGCGTACCCGGTCAGGTCCCGTCGCGTGGTGGTCGCCTCGTCCCGCCCGGCCCGTACCTCGTTCACCTGCACGGTCACCAGGCCGTCGTGCAGGTAGCGCGGATCGGTCACCACCACGCCCCCGGCGCGCAGCACGGCGGTGGCGGCGGTGGTCACCGCCGGGTCGGCGCCGGTGAGCAGCGGCAGCGCGCTGCCGTCGTCCACCAGCGTCTGTACGTAGCTCCCGAAGTAGTCCGCCGCGCGGTCCCGGCAGCGCGGGTCTGCCAGCGCCTGCCGACGTTGGCTCGCGGACAGGTTGTCCCCGGGCAGGAAGGGGCAGACACGATCCGGCGGGAGTTCCGGTACGACGGAGCAGTAGCTGGCCGGGCCGTCGGCCGACGGGCAGGCCGTCGCCTGCACCAGGGCTACGGCGCTGGCGCCGAGGTGCTCCCGGGCGGCGGTGCTGACCTGCTCCAACGTCGGTTCCGGCCGCAGGGTCGCGTCATCGCGGTTGACCAGTACGTGACCGGTGGGCAGCAGCGGCTGATAGGTACGGGCGTCGCGGACCGCGTCGCTGGCCAGGTAGCCGCCGAGCGCGACGCTGCCGGCCACCGCCGCCATCACGGCGCAGATCGCCGGCGCCGCGGCGGCCCGGTTACGGCTCGCGTCGCGCAGCGCGATCCGGGGCGCCGGCGGCAGCACCCGGCCGAGCCGGGCGAGCCCGCCGATCAGGGTGGGTGTGCAACAGACCAGGCCCAGCTCCCCGAGGATCAGACCGGTCAGGATCACCGCGGGGGACGTCCGACTGGCCCCGAACGCCGCCCCGCCGACCACCAGCGTCAACCCGATGACGAGGGCGCGGGCCCGGGGCGGGGGAGGGGTCCGTCGACCGGCGAGCCCGGCCATGACGTCCTGCCGGGCCGCCGTCCAGGCCGGCGCCAACGCCGCCAGCACCCCGGCCAGCACCGCGACCCCGCCGAGCACGACCAGGGCCAGCGGCCAGCAGCGGTACCCGCCGAAGCGGGCGCCGAACACGTACTGCTCCATGATGGGACGGCCGGCGAACGCCGCTCCGACACCGAGCAGCAGCCCGGCCGCGGCGCCCAGCACGCCCAGCACCACCCCGTCGGCGAGCACGACCCGACGCAGGTGGGCCGCGTCCCCGCCGGCCACCGCGACCAGCGCCAGGTCCCGGCGTCGACGGCGAACCCCCACCGCGAACGCCGGCCCGACCAGTAGCACCACCTCCAGCAACCCCAGCCCGGCGATCAGCACCA
The DNA here is from genome assembly GCF_049841675.1 of Micromonospora sp. DT4. NCBI lineage: Bacteria > Bacillati > Actinomycetota > Actinomycetes > Micromonosporales > Micromonosporaceae > Micromonospora > Micromonospora sp. DT4. The sequence continues at coordinate 27,186 of NZ_JBNCKT010000034.1, read as the reverse complement.
TCGTGCTCAGGTCGCTGGTGTTGGCGGGGCCGACGTACCCGATGAAGCTCCGGGAAGACGTCGTCGAAGCCGGCACGTGGCGACGCGCCACCACCACTCCGCGTTCGTTGAGCCGGGCGACCATCGCCGCGTCGACGCTGCCGGGCACGTCGATCAGCCACCGACTGTCCGGCTGCGCATCGGCGCGGCCGACGGCCGCCGGGTGCAGCGCGATCACCGGGCCGAGGTCGTCAGGGAACTCGACCACACCGACCACCGTGTACGTCCGGGTCCGGTCGGCGGTGGGCACCGCCTCGCCGAGGCGTCCGTCCAGCCGGCGCAGCGCTGTCGGACTCAGCGCGACCTCTCCGGGTTGCTGCGGCGCCCGTCCCGAGCGGAACCGCACCAGGCCGCGGGCCAGCGGGTCGGTGAGGTCGAGGATCCATGCCTGGAGGGTCTCGTCGCCACGTGGACCCCGCACCGTCACGGGGCTCCCGGCGCGGATCTCGGTGACCCGGCTGCCGGGGCCGAGCAACGCGGTCACCTCGTCGGCGGTGGTCGGACGGCCCATCGCCGACTGGCCGCCATCACGGGGATACCAGGTGTCGCCCCACTCGTCCTGGACGACCGGGGTGTCGGCGAACCAGCGCAGCTCCGCGTCGGCGACGCCCAGCCGGCGGTCGAGCTGTTCCTGCGGTGTCAGCTCGGCCATGTCGTAGCTCGCCGCCAGGAAGGTCAGCACCAGCACCGGAAGCGCGATCATCGCCAGCACCAGGGCGGTACGCCGTCGCGCCCGCCGCGACTCCCGGCGGGCGATCCGCAGCGCGGCCCGCCACGACCCGGTCAGTTCGGCGAACCGTCGCCGCCGCCCGGGTTCGAGCGGTGTCCGTGGCCCGACCGGGGTGTCGACGCGGCCGCGTGTCACCGGCGTCCGGCGCAGGGTCAACGGTCGCTACCGGAGAGGAGTTGCTCGACGCTGCCCAGCGGCGCGGTCGTGTCGACAAGCACGCCGTCGCGCAGGAACACCACCCGGTCGGCCCAGCCGGCGTGCCGCGCCTCGTGGGTGACCAGGATGCCGGCGGCGCCCGCGTCGACACGGCGGCGCAGCAGGTGCAGCACCGCCTCGCCGGTCTGCGAGTCGAGCGCCCCGGTGGGTTCGTCGGCGAGCACCAACCGTCGCTCGCCGACAAGCGCGCGGGCGATGGCCACCCGCTGCTGCTGCCCACCGGAGAGCTGGTCGGGGAAGCGGTCCCCCAGCGCCGGCAGGCCCACCTCGGTCAGCGCGGCCAGGGCGGCCGCCCGGGCCCGGCGGCCGCCGACACCGTCGAGCTCCAGGGGAAGCGCCACGTTCTCCAGCGCGCTCAGGCTGCCCAGCAGGTTGAGGTGCTGGAAGATGTAGCCGATGCGGCGTCGGCGTAGCTGCGCCAGCCCCCGGCGGTCCAGCGCGCCGAGCGGCTGTCCCTCTACTCGGACGTCCCCACGGGTCGGGCGGTCGAGTCCGCCGGCGAGGGCCAGCAGCGTCGACTTTCCGGAGCCGGACGGGCCCATCACGGCGACCAGCTCGCCGGGCCGGACGACCAGGCTGACACCGCGCAGCGCGTGCACCGCCGCCGGGCCGACCCCGTGGGTGCGGTGGACGGCGCGCAGCTCAAGCACCGCGTCGTCCGATCCGCTCACCGTCGCGCCTCCTCGTCGGTCCATCGTGCGGCGTCGGACGCCGCAGTAGCGGCCGGTCGGGGTGGATGCGGCGGCGGACCGCCGGGCTGGTGTCGCACCAGACTGCTCTCGCAGTGGTCCAGCCAACGCACCTCGGCCTCGGCCTGGAACACCATCGAGTCCAGGACCAGCCGCCACGGCAGGTCCTCCGGTCGGTCGCTGCCGTACTTCAACCGGGTCAACTCCTGCAACGCGCGCATCGTCGCGCTGCGCTGGGCCTGCACCACCGAGCGGACGTCCACGCCGGGGGTGGTGAGCGCCAGGGCCAGTTTGATCGCCAGCTCGTCGCGCGGCCGGTCGGTGCGGCTGATCGGGGTGGCGAACCACAGCGCGAGGTCCGCCCGGCCGGCGTCGGTGATCTCGTACGGGCGCTGCCCGGCCTCGCTCTCCGGCAGCGGGCGCACCAGACCGTCCCGCTCCAGCCGGGCCAGCGTGGTGTAGACCTGCCCGATGTTCAGCGGCCAGGTCGAGCCGGTCGACTCCTCGAATGCGGCGCGCAGCTGGTATCCGTACATCTGGCCGCGTTCGAGGAGGGCGAGCAGCCCGTGACGGATGGACATGGCAACGGAGTATGCATACCCGGTATGGGCTCCGCAACCGGGGCGGGTCGGTTCAGGTCGGGCGACCGGGAAATGCGACAGTCGGTGGGGTCATCCCGGCGGCCTTGCGCCACCGGGTGGCCCGCACGGCGTACTCGACCAGAGCCGCCAGCGCCTGGTCACGATCGGCGCCGGTGGTGGACGCCAACGCGGCCCGCCAGTGTGCCGCGGTGCGCTCCTCCACCTCGACGGCCAGCCGTAACCCGCTCGCCCGGTCGGTGACGGGGAACGGCAGCGCGTACCCGGCCCGACCCGGTGGAATGGTGCCCCCCGCGGTGCTCAACTGCACCACCAGCGCGTCGCGCCGGCGTCGGTGCGCGGCCTCCGCCTGGTGGGCGGCGTCGCGTGCGGCACCGGTGAGTCGGACGCCGATCCGCCCGTAGGCGTAGATGGCCGCGTACTCGGCGGAGAGGGCGGCGGCGAGGGCCTCCTCGGCGGTGGGCTGCCTCACTTCAGTGCCTCCTGGTGGGTGGCCCGCGCGGCGGCGATCGACCCGAGCAGCGCTGCCCGCTCGGCGGGCGCCGCCGCGCAGGCGGCGGTGGCGGACTGTTGGGCGGCCTTCTCCCGCGCGCGCAGGGCGGCGAGCGCGCCGGCCGGCTCGGTGGCTGCGGTGGCGCTCGGGTCGACGGCGGGCGCGGACCCGAGGGTGACGCCGACGATTCGGGCGAGCTCGGTGGCGTGCGCGGTGTGCGTGTCCGCAATGGGATTGAGTCGGTCGGCCAGGTCCGGGTGGGCGGCGGCGCTCGCCCGGTACGCCGCGGCCAGGCCCAGCGACTCGTCCACCATCTGCCGCAGCGGGTCCGGTGGTGGCGCCGGCTCGTCGTCACGGTCGAAAAGATCACAGCCTGTCAGCGGCGCTGCCGCTGCGCCGAGCGCCAGGAGCGCTCCGGCGCGCAGGATCTTTCGCCGGGAATGTCCGGATACTTGGTTGCGCGGTGTCGTTCTGCCGATCCCCACCGGGCAAGTCAACACCATCGGGGCCGGTGTGGGGGCCACCGACGTCGGTGCGCCGCCCGGTCCGCCGCCCGGCAGGCGCGTTACGCTCTGCGCAGCCGCCGGCGCGTCCGCTCCGGTGGCGTGCCGACATGGCGGGACGACCGTCCCTCATCGACCAGGGAAAGGGTGCGCAGATGACGCAGCGTGGCCGTGCCACCAGGTCGACGGGTCGACCCCGCGACGACGCGGGCCCCCGCGGTCCACGCGGCGGCGGTGATCTCGCGGCCCGGCGTACCCGGTTGCGGGCCGTGATCGAGCCGGTGGTCAACGGCGTGGGCTGCGACCTGGAGGACCTGTCGGTCTCCCGGGCGGGTCGCCGGCACGTGGTGCGGGTGATCGTGGACGCGGACGGCGGAATCGACCTGGACGCCGTCGCGGACGTCTCCCGCGCGGTCTCCAAGGCGCTGGACGCGGCCGAGGAGGCCGACGGCGACATCGTCGCCGGGGAATACCAGCTCGAGGTCAGCTCGCCCGGCGTGGACCGGCCGCTCACCCTGCCCCGGCACTGGCGGCGCAACGTGGGCCGACTGGTCAAGGTCACCGTCCGGGGCGCTGCCGCGCTGCCCGGCCAGCGCGGCGAGCAGCCCTCCGGGGACCGCCAGCTGACCGGCCGGGTGGTCGGGGCCGACGACGAGGGCGTGCGACTGGAGACCGACGGTGGCGAGGGCCGGTGGGCGTACGCCCAGCTGGGCCCGGGTCGGGTGCAGGTCGAGTTCACCCGCCTCGCCGAGCTGGGTGAGCCGGACGATTTCGACGACGCGGACGAGACCGACGAGTACGACGATGCAGACGACATCGACGACGATGATGATGTGGAGGACGAGGAGAGGTGAACATCGACCTCGCGGCGCTGCGCGCACTCGAGCGCGAGCGGGAGATCCCGTTCGACACGATCCTCGCGGCGATCGAGACCGCGTTGCTGACCGCCTACCGGCACACCGACGGCGCCGAACCGCACGCCCGGGTGGAGATCGACCGTAAGTCCGGCGCGGCCCTGGTGTACGCGCAGGAGATGGACTCCGACGGCTCGCTGGTGCGGGAGTGGGACGACACTCCGCACGACTTCGGCCGGATCGCCGCCATGACCGCCAAGCAGGTGATCCTCCAGCGCCTGCGGGAGGCCACCGACGAGGTGCACTTCGGCGAGTACGTGGGCCGCGAGGGTGACCTGGTCACCGGCGTGGTGCAGGCGCACGAGACGCGTACCGAGAAGGGCATCGTCAGCGTCGACCTGGGCAAGCTGGAGGGCGTGCTGCCGCAGTCCGAGCAGGTGCCCGGCGAGCGGTACGCGCACGGCGAGCGGGTCCGGTGCGTGGTGGTGCACGTGGCCAAGGGCATGCGTGGGCCGCAGATCACCCTGTCCCGGTCGCACCCGGCGCTGGTCAAGAAGCTGTTCGCGCTGGAGGTCCCGGAGATCGCCGACGGCACCGTCGAGATCGGCGCGATCGCCCGTGAGGCAGGTCACCGTACGAAGATCGCCGTCCGTTCCACCACCCCCGGTGTGAACGCCAAGGGCGCCTGTATCGGCCCGATGGGTCAGCGGGTGCGTGCCGTGATGAGCGAGCTGCACGGTGAGAAGATCGACATCATCGACTGGTCGGATGACCCGGCCACCTTCGTCGGGAACGCGTTGTCCCCGGCCAAGGCGCTGCGGGTCGAGGTCGTGGACCTGGCCGGACGGGCTGCCCGGGTGACCGTTCCGGACTTCCAGCTCTCGCTCGCCATCGGCCGTGAGGGGCAGAATGCCCGTCTTGCTGCCCGACTGACCGGTTGGCGGATCGATATTCGGTCCGACGCGGAGCAGGTCGCTCCGGCCGCCCGTGGGGCTGCGGATCAGGTGCCGGAGCCGGGCAGCGCGATCTCGGGCAGCTAGGGGTAGACTTCTTCCAGTGGTACGACGCACTCAGCCGGAGCGCACCTGTGTGGGTTGCCGGCAACGTGCGCCGGCCAGCGAATTGCTGCGGGTCGTCGCGATCGGAAACGAGGCTGGTCACAGCCTCCGGCCGGATCCGCGCCGCAGGCTGCCGGGTCGGGGAGCGAACATGCACCCGGATCCGGCCTGCTTCGCGCTGGCGGTGCGGCGCCGCGCCTTCGGGCGAGCGCTGCGCATCACCGAGGTCCTCGACCACGGTGTGCTGGCAGAGCATGTCGATGCGCCAACCACTACGTCCGGTCAGCCCGACCGGGCGAGGGTCGCTAGCAGGGTAGGACGACCGACATGAGCACACGATGAAGTCCCTGAAATGACCAGGCTTCAAGTGCACGAGTGAGGTCGCTGCGGGTGCTGCCCGCACGACCTCGGAGTGAGGAGTGCAGTGGCAGGCAAGGCCCGCGTACACGAGCTTGCAAAAGAGCTCGGGGTCGAGAGTAAGACCGTTCTCGCCAAGCTCAAGGAGATGGGCGAGTTCGTCAAGTCCGCGTCCAGCACGGTCGAGGCGCCCGTCGCCCGACGGCTGAGGAACGCATTCGTCGCGTCCGCCGGTGCTCCGGCGCCGGCCGCCCCGTCGGCGCCCGCGCCGACGCCGGCTTCGACGCCGACCCCGACGCCGTCCCCGACCCCGGGCGCGCCCCGGGTCTCGGCCAAGCCGATGCCGCCTCGGCGGCCGGCCGCGCCGGTGCCCGGTCCGAAGCCCAAGGGTCCGGTGCCCGGTGCGCCGCAGTCGGCGGCCCCGGTCGCCAAGCCGGCGAGTGCCCACGACATCGAGGTGGCGGCCGCGGAGGCGCGTGCCGCCGCGCTGAAGGCTGAGCAGGAGGCCGCGGTCAAGGCCGCGCAGGCCGCCCGCCAGCAGCAGCGTGAAAACCCCGTCCGCCGGGAGCCTCCGGCCGACGGCAACCGGCCCGGTCCTCGGCCGGGTCCCGCGGCCATGCCGCCCCGTCCCGGTTCACCGGCTGCTCGACCGAGCACGCCGGCTCCCGGTCCGGGTGCTCGGCCGGGCGGTCGTCCGCCGGCGCGCGGTGCCGGCAACAACCCGTTCGGCATCCAGGGCGGCCAGCAGCAGCGGCCGCCGGCCGCTGGCGCGGGTGGCCCCCGGCCGAACAGCCCGGCGGGTATGCCGCCGAGGCCGAGCCCGAACTCCATGCCGCCGCGGCCGAGCCCGGCGTCCATGCCGAGTCAGCGTCCGGCCGCCGGTCGTCCCGGCCCCGGTGGCGCGGGTCGCCCCGGTGGCGGTGGCGCCGGTCGTCCCGGTGGCGGTGGCGGTGGTTTCCGTGGCGGTCCCGGCGGTGGCGCCGGTGGCGGTGGCGGTGGCGGTTACCGCGGCGGCCCCGGTGGCGGCGCGGGTGCCGGCGGTGGCGGTGGCTACCGTGGCGGTCCCGGCGGCGGCGGCGGTGCTCCCGGTGGCGGTTTCCGTCCGGGTGGCCCGGCCGGTGGCGGCGGTCGTCCGGGTGCGGGCGGTCGTGGCCGTGGCGGCGGCGCCGCGGGTGCCTTCGGGCGTCCGGGTGGTCGGCCGACGCGCGGTCGCAAGTCCAAGAAGCAGCGCAGACAGGAGTTCGACAACCTGTCGGCTCCGACCATGAGCTCGGGTGCTCCCCGGGGTCAGGGTCAGGTCGTCCGGCTCTCCCGTGGCGCCTCGCTGTCGGACTTCGCCGACAAGATCAACGCCAACCCGGGTTCGCTGGTCCAGGAGATGTTCAACCTGGGCGAGATGGTGACCGCGACCCAGTCCTGTTCTGACGACACCCTGCACCTGCTGGGTGAGCACCTGGGCTTCGACATCCAGATCGTCAGCCCGGAGGACGAGGACCGCGAGCTGCTCGCGCAGTTCAACATCGACCTCGACGCGGAGGTGGCCGAGGAGCGTCTGGTCAGCCGTGCGCCGGTGGTGACCGTCATGGGTCACGTCGACCACGGTAAGACCAAGCTGCTCGACGCCATCCGTAAGGCGAACGTCGTGGCCGGCGAGGCGGGTGGCATCACCCAGCACATCGGTGCGTACCAGGTCCACGTCCCGCACGAGGGCGAGGACCGGGCGGTCACGTTCATCGACACCCCGGGTCACGAGGCGTTCACCGCCATGCGTGCCCGTGGTGCCCAGGTCACGGACATCGTGATCCTGGTCGTCGCGGCCGACGACGGCGTGATGCCGCAGACCATCGAGGCGTTGAACCACGCCAAGGCGGCCGACGTGCCGATCGTGGTCGCGGTCAACAAGGTCGACAAGCCGGACGCCAACCCGGACAAGGTCCGCCAGCAGCTGACCGAGTACGGCCTGGTCGCCGAGGAGTACGGCGGCGACACCATGTTCGTCAACGTGGCCGCGAAGCCGGGCATCGGCATCGAGGAGCTGCTCGAGGCCGTCCTGCTGACCGCCGACGCGTCGCTGGAGCTGACCGCTCCGATCGACGGGCCGGCGCAGGGTGTGGCCATCGAGGCGCACCTGGACAAGGGCCGCGGTGCGGTGGCGACGGTGCTGGTGCAGAAGGGCACCCTGCGGGCGGGCGACTCGATCGTCGCCGGTGGGGCGCACGGCCGGGTCCGGGCCATGCTCGACGAGAACGGCAACCAGCTCTCCGAGGCTGGTCCGGCGCGTCCGGTCATGGTTCTGGGTCTGACTGCGCCGCCCGGTGCGGGTGACACGTTCCTCGCCGCGGCGGACGACCGTACGGTGCGGCAGATCGCCGAGCAGCGGCAGGCACGGCGGCGGGCGGCGTCCTTCGCCAACTCCCGTGGCCGGGCCACTCTTGAGACGCTCATGGAGCAGCTCAAGGAGGGCGAGAAGACGTCGCTCAACCTCATCCTCAAGGGCGATGTCTCCGGTTCGGTGGAGGCCCTCGAGGACGCGCTGTTCAACCTCGACATCCCCGAGGAGGTCCAGCTCAAGGTCCTCGACCGGGGCGTCGGCGCGATCACCGAGAGCAACGTCATGCTCGCCAGCGCGTCGTCCGAGCCGGTCACGATCATCGGCTTCAACGTGCGGGCCTCGAACAAGGTCCGCGAGATGGCCGACCGCGAGGGCGTGGAGATCCGGTACTACACCGTCATCTACCAGGCCATCGAGGAGATCGAGGCAGCGCTCAAGGGCCTGCTCAAGCCGGAGTACGAGGAGGCCGAGCTGGGCAGCGCGGAGATCCGCGACGTGTTCCGCTCGTCCAAGATCGGCAACATCTCCGGTTGCATCGTCCGGTCGGGCATCATCCGGCGCAACGCGAAGGCTCGGCTGCTTCGGGACGGGACGGTCGTGGCGGACAACCTCACGATCACCTCGCTCAAGCGGTTCAAGGACGACGCCACGGAGGTCCGCGAGGGCTTCGAGTGCGGTCTGACCCTGGGTGGTTACAACAACGTCCAGGTCGGCGACGTCATCGAGACCTTCGAGATGCGGGAGAAGGTTCGCGCCTGATCCGGCAGTGACACGCTGATCAAGGGGTTTACGCCGGGCGGCGTAAACCCCTTGATCATGCGGGGTGGGGCGGCGGTATCGTCCCAGGCGATGTTCACCGGAACCGCGGTCTTCGACCTGCTGCTGCCGGGCGACTCCCGGTCGCTCAAAGCCAAGAGATCATATGTACGGCCGATCGTGGCGGCGCTGCGCCGCTTCGAGGTCTCGGCCGCCGAGGTGGGTGCGCTCGATCTGCACGGTCGAGCGGAGATAGCGGTGGCCGTGGTCGCCGCCGAGGCGGCGCACGTCCGCGAGGTGCTCGACTCGTGTGAGCACCTGGTGGCCGCTCGCCCCGAGGTCGAGCTGCTGTCGGTTCGACGCCGGTTGTACGGCGTGGATGACGACTGACCCACGGGGCTGGCGGTGCCCGGCGACCGGTGCCGCCACGAAGGTAGTGTTCGAGATGTTGGCCGGTCGGCCGGCGGCCTCCGGGCCGCCGGGCCGGCCGGGAGCGGGACGCCGTGGAGGTGGCGAGATGTCTGATCCGGCCAAGGTACGCCGGCACGCGGAACGGGTGCGTGAGCTGGTCGCTTCGGTGGTGCGGAGCCAGATCAAGGACCCGCGCCTGGGCATGATCACCATCACCGACGCTCGGATTACCGCGGACCTGCGCGACGCGACGGTCTTCTACACGGTGCTGGGTGACGCGGTGGCCCAGGCGGACACCGCGGCCGCCCTGGAGAGCGCCAAGGGGCTGCTGCGCAGCACGGTCGGTAAGGCGCTCGGGCTGCGGCACTCGCCGACGCTGGCGTTCGTCCTCGACGACGTGCAGGACCAGGTCAAGCACATCGACGACCTGCTCGCCGCGGCTCGCAACGCCGACGCGGAGGTGCAGCGGCTCGCCGCCCGGGCGGAGTACGCGGGCGAGGCACAGCCGTACCGGGTCGAGGACGAGGCGGACGAGGCCGACGAGACGGACGATGCCGCCGAGGCCGCCGACGTCACGGAGAACCCCCGGGGTGGGGCAGCGCGGTGACGGGCGCCGCCGGTGCCCAACTCGCCGCGACGGTCGACGTCGGCCCGGCCGAGGCGGACTGGGCGGCGGCCGAGGCGTTGATCCGCGCTCTCCCGTCGACCGCTCGGGTGTTGTTGATCTGTCACGTCAACCCGGACGGTGACGCGCTGGGCAGCATGCTCGGCTTCGGTCTGGGTCTGCGTCAGTTCGGCGTACACCGGTTGCAGGCGACCTTTCCCGGGCCGCCGGAGGTGCCCGAACCGTTCCGGGGTCTGCCCGGGTTGGAGCTGTTGGTCCCGGCGAGCGCTGCGGATCCGGCCCCGGACCTGGTGATCTGCTTCGACGCGGCCAGCGAGTCGCGTCTCGGTGAGCTGGCCGACCGGTTGTCGACGGCCCCTGCCGCTCTGGTGCTGGACCACCATGCCTCGAATCCGGGCTTCGGCGCGGTCAACCTGGTCGACCCGGGGGCCGCGGCCACGTCGGTGGTCGCCGATCGACTGTTGGCGCGGCTGGGCGTGACCGTGGACCGGGCCATCGCCGAGTGCCTGTACGTGGCGCTGACCACGGACACCGGCTCGTTCCGGTTCGAGGCGACCACTCCGGCCGTACACCAGTTGGCCGCCCGGCTGCTCGCCACCGGCATCTCGCCCGGTGACATCTCCCGGCGGGTCTTCGACACCAGGCCCTTCGGCGCGGTCCGCCTCTTCGGAGAGGTGCTCGGCCGTGCCCGCCTGGAGCCGGCCGCCGCCGATGGTCGAGGGCTGGTGTGGACCTTCGCCACCCTCGACGACCTGGCCCGCCACGACCAGCGGCCGTACGTGTTGGAGGCGCTCATCGACTCGGTGCGGTGCACCGCCGAGGCGGACGTGAGCTGCGTGTTGAAGCAGACCGGGCCCGACGAGTGGGCCGTGTCGATGCGCAGCAGGGGCGCGGTGAACGTCAGCCGTGTGGCGGTCGTGTTGGGCGGCGGCGGCCACACGTTCGCTGCCGGTTTCACCGGCCGGGGGAGCGCCGAGCAGGTCGTGGCGGCGATCCGTGGCGAGTTGGGCGCGGCGCTGATCGCTGGCGTCGTCTGACCGCTCGCGGCCCGTTCCGCTCGGGTGGCGGTGTTGGTCGAGGGTGCGTGGGGCGGCAAGTTCAGGGTCAGCTCCGGGGAGTGTTGGTCTTCCCACGCTGCGTGAGACCGGGAAGAATTGCGGGATGGAGCAGCCGCACGATCTCACCGTGGAGGCCCCCCGAGCCTGGAACCGGCCCGCCGTCTCCGTTCCGGTTCTCCTCTGCCTGTCCCTCGTCGGTGGTCGGTTCGCGTCGTTCTCCACCGAGGCGAATCTTTATACGCTCGGCACCGGCGGGGTGTTGATCTGGCTCGGTCTGAGCAACCGGGTGCCCCGGCGTCCGGCACCGCCCCGGCTGGGCGTGGGAGCGGCGTGGTGGGCCCTGCCGGTGGTGATCTTCGGGGTCTTCGAGGGTGCGACCTTCGTGCTCGCCGTGGGGGACGACTTTCCCACCTTCTCCCGGCTCGCCGATCCGCTGTTGGAAGATCACCTGACCCGTTCGGCGGCCTGGTTCGCCTGGTTGGCCGCGTTCTGGGGCTTGGTGCGGCGATGATGCGGGCCCTTGCGATCGGCGGTTTCCTGACCGCGTTGGCCCTCTTCGTCGTGGTCGAGTGGCTGGCCCGGCGGGAGGATTCCCGGGTTCCCACGCTGGGCGACGTGTGCGCGTACGTCATGCGCTACGAGGTCGGGCCGGTGCCGGTGGGCAGGATCGGTCTGTTCGGTTTCTGGTGGTGGCTGGGCTGGCACTTCCTGGCCCGGTGAGGCGGGCTGCCGGCCGTCCAAATGGTGGGAACCGTGGGCAGCATATGGACCTGAACGATAACTTGGGAGGCGGCCGGCACCGCGTTGTGGTGCAGGTCGTGGGCGGTGGTGCCACACCTCGCGCTGCCTCCCTCCAGGGTCGGACCGACCCGGGCTCCAGCTGCCCAGTCGGCTGCTCCGGTGACCCCGGACCGCCGTGGGGCGCTCTGCACGACCGCCCGTGAGGGCCGCCGCCCGCCGGTGGCTCGCACCCTGGAAGGAGCGCCACCATGCCGAACAAGCCCAAGCCCGAGACCACCGACGACGCCCGCGAGCAGGCCCGCCGCGCGCTGCAGACGTCGATGGACACCCGTCAGTGATCTGATCCGTCCGGCGGTGATGCCGGCTCCCGGCCGAGCTGCGCTCGACCCGCCGTCGGCGTAAGTCACCCACTGGGTTGCGGCCCTTACTGCGCTCGTGCCACGATCGGCGGCGATGAGCCAGACCGCCACCGTCGACCGATCCGCCTCACCACGCCGGATCGCGAGTCTCGCCCTGCCGGCGCTCGTGGTGCTCGCCGCCGAGCCGCTCTACGTGCTCGTCGACACCGCCGTCGTCGGGCACCTCGGTCGGGTGCCCCTCGCCGCGCTCGCCGTCGGCGGCACGGTGATGACGCTCACCGCCTGGCTCGGCACGGTCGTCGCGTACGGCACCACGGGGCGCTCGGCCCGTCGCTTCGGCGCCGGCGACCGGGCGTCGGCGGTGGCCGAGGGAGTGCAGTCGTCCTGGCTGGCGCTCGGCGTCGGGCTGCTGGTCGCGATCGGCATGCAGATCGGCGGGGGCGCGTTGGCGCGTACCCTCGCCGGAGGTGGTGGCGACGTGGCCGGCGCCGCCGCTCAGTGGCTGCGCATCGCGGCGCTCGGCGCTCCCGGCCTGCTGCTCGCCGCGGCCGGCAACGGCTGGCTGCGCGGCGTGCAGGACACCCGCCGCCCGTTGTACTTCGTGCTCGGCCCCAACCTGGTCTCCGCGCTGCTCTGCCCGCTGCTGGTCTATCCCGCCGGCCTTGGCCTGACCGGCTCGGCGGTCGCCAACGCGGTCGCGCAGACCCTCTGCGGAGTGCTCTTCGCCGGGGCGCTGGTCGCCGAGCGGGTGTCGCTGCGACCCCGGCCGCGCCTGATCCGCGACCAACTCGTGCTCAGCCGGGACCTGCTGATCCGGGGCCTGGCGTTCCAGGCCAGCTTCCTCTCCGCGACGGCGGTCGCCGCCCGTTTCGGCACCGCCGCCGTCGGCGCCCACCAGATAGCCCTGCAACTGTGGTTCTTCACGGCGCTGGTGCTCGACGCCCTCGCCATCGCCGCGCAGTCCCTGGTCGGCGCCGCGCTCGGGTCCGGCGACGCGGTGGGCGCGCGGACGCTGGCCCGGCGGATCGGACTGCTCGGCGGCGTCTGCGGAATCGCCTTCGCCCTGGTGATCGCCGCCGGCGTGGGCGTCGTGCCGTCCTGGTTCAGCTCCGACGAGCAGGTACGCGAGCAGGCCATGGTCGCCTGGCCGTGGTTCGTCGCCATGCTGCCGCTGGCCGGGGTGGTGTTCGCGCTCGACGGCGTGCTGATCGGCGCCGGCGACGTCCGCTACCTGCGCAACCTCACCATCGTGGCGGCGCTCGGCGGCTTCCTGCCGGCGATCTGGCTGGCGTACGTGCTCGACCTGGGGCTCGGTGGCATCTGGGCGGGGCTCACCCTGTTCGTGGTGGTCCGACTGGTCGCCCTGCTGCTGCGGGTGCGCTCCGGCGGCTGGGCGGTGGTCGGGGCGGTTCGCTGACCCGCTCGCCGGTCAGCAGCGGACGGTGGTCGGCGCGGGTGCGTCGAGATCGAAGATCGTGCCCGGGTCGCCCGCGGGTAACCGATCCCCGTGCGTATCGGCCACCCAGAACTGCTCCTGCACCCAGCCGCCGCGGAGCTTGCCGCAGTCCGCGTTCCAGGTCACCACCGCCGCTGAGACGATCCACAGGCCTCGAGCGGAAGCCGGCACGTCCTCCGGGTGGGGCACCTGCCACACCACACGGTCACGCAGCGCCACCACACCGGCGCCGGCCGGCGCTCGCAGGTCCACGTCGAAGGGGTACGCCCACACGAACTCCGTGGAGACCTCCAGCATTCGGGTGCCGTTCTCCGTGGTGGCCCGGTAACTGACCCGTCCGTCGGCTCGGATGCCGGGCTCCCCGTCCGAGGGCGACGCCATCCGGGTCGCGTACCGCAGGAAGGCGTTGCCGGTGAAGTCCGACCTGAGCTGCTCACGAACGTCCGGGGCGAGCAGCCGGAGGAACGGTTCCGGGTCGCCCGAGAGCATGGACGTGTCCAGTCGGCTCTCGATCAACCCCTTACGCACCGTCTCCAACGCCGCCCCTACCTGGGCCTCGGTGAAGGGCCCGGTGGCCTTCGCCGCCGGCATCCGCACGGCCTGTTCACCGGGGGCGAAGGAAGCCGCCGGTGAGCCGGCGAACAGGTCCCGCGGTTCGCCCACTCTGCTCACCGGCGGGGTGCCGCTCGGGGTGGGAGTCGCCGAGGTGGACGTGCGGACGCCATCGGCTAGTCGGTCGACGATCACCAGGCCCCCGCCGACCATCACCAGGGCCAGTACCAGTCCAAGTCCCAACATCAGTGCGCCGTTGTGCCGGGCGGAGAAGAAGCGGACCCGATCCCAGCCGGTGGGCTGGTGCTCGGTCTGCGCCGAGTTCATCCACTCCGGTAGCGCCACCGGGTTGACCTTCGCGACAGCGGCCGGCGGCGAGGGCGGATCGGTCGGGCCCGGGGGTGTGGGCTCGTTCGGCGCAGTCCGCGTCATGGTTCGTCCCGTCAGTAATCGCCGCTGGCGGCCAGCGCGAGTAGGTAGTAGGCGCCCGTCACCAGGGCAGTGCCGAGGACGCCAGCCGCGATGAAGGACAGCACGGCGACGAGGTGTGGATGCGTTTCGCTCCACCGAGCCCGGTCGCGTCTGCGCCACATCGCGCGGCGGACCGTCCGCAGCGCCGGCGAACGTTCGATCAGATCGTCGACGTAGCGTGCCGGGGTGCGCCGCTTCGGTGTCGGATGCCGCATCCAGTGCGGCAGATCGACCCGAGCGTGGTGCTCGTGGGCCGGACGGCGGTCGGGGGTCATCGGAGTCCTGGTCCTCGTCTACGAGAGCGGGCGGATGATCTTCGCATCTTCGGAAGGTCGTTGGCCGACCCGTGGGACAAACCGGCCAAACCAGCGAATCGGCTGGACCTGCGGAAGCGGAGGCTCTGGTCACGGCGGGCGTGCCCACGCAGCGCGCGGTTCGGGTCGTCTGGCAGGCTTGGGCGACGTGAGCACCGATGGTCTGATCGTCGTCGACAAGCCCGGCGGCATGACGTCGCACGATGTGGTGGCGCGAATCCGCCGCCTGGCCAAGACCCGGCGGGTCGGGCACGGCGGCACCCTCGATCCGACGGCCACCGGCGTGCTGGTGATCGGCGTCGGCCGTGCCACCCGGCTCCTGACCTACGTGATCGGTGCGGGCAAGAGCTACACCGGCACCATCCGGCTCGGCCAGGCGACCGTCACCGACGACGCCGAGGGTGACGTGATCGCCACGACGCCGGCCGGTCACGTCACCGACGAGGCCGTCCGCGCCGCGCTGACCGCGCTGACCGGCGAGGTCGACCAGGTGCCGAGCGCGGTCAGCGCCATCAAGATCGACGGTCAGCGGGCGTACAAGCGGGTACGCGACGGCGAGAGCGTCGAGCTGCCGGCGCGGCGGGTCACCATCTCCCGGCTGGAGGTGCTGGCGATCCGCCGCACCGAGCCCGACGTGGTCGACGTGGACATCGACGTGACCTGCTCCTCGGGCACGTACATCCGGGCCATCGCGCGGGACGCGGGCCTGTCCCTCGGTGTCGGTGGCCACCTCACGGCGCTGCGCCGGACCGCGGTGGGTGGCTTCGCCCTCGCCGAGGCGGCCACCCTCGACGAGCTCCAGGAGCGCGCCCCGGAGGTGGTCAACCTGCCGTTGGACGCGGCTGCCGACCGGTTCTTCCCCCGTCGTGACGCGACCCCCGACGAGGCGAAGGTGCTCGGTCACGGCGGGCCGTTGGACCCGGCCGGCATCGTCGGGCCGTACGCCGTCTTCGGGCCGACCGGTGGCCTCATCGCCATCGTCAGCGAGCGGGACGGCCGGGCTCGCGCGGAGATCGTGCTCGCCCCGGCCTGACGGCGGGACGCAGGTCCGCCGGCCCCCCGGTCGGCGCAGTCGACCCGCCGACGCGCGGGACAGCAGGAGAGGGATTGGCATGCAGCGGTGGCGGGGGTACGACGCGGCGCCCGGAGGTTGGGGGCGCTCGGTCGTCACCATCGGCGTCTTCGACGGCGTGCACAAGGGGCACCAGGCGACCATCGGACACGCCGTGTCCCGCGCCCGGGAGCTGGGCGTGCAGTCGGTGGTGGTCACGTTCGACCCGCACCCGGCCGAGGTGGTCCATCCCGGGTCGCACCCGACGATCCTCACCGAGCCGGGCCGCAAGGCCGAGTTGATCGAGGCCCTCGGCGTGGACGTGCTCTGCGTGGTGCCGTTCACTCCCGAGTTCTCCCGGCTGCCGCCCGAGCAGTTCGCGCACGACATCCTGGTCGAGCACCTGCACGCGGCGCTGGTGGTGGTCGGCAACAACTTCCGCTTCGGGCGCCGCGCGGCGGGCGACGTGGCGTTGCTGGAGCGGCTGGGCCAGACCTTCGGCTTCGGGGTCGAGGGCAGCCCGCTGATCGCCGAGGACGGCACGGTCTTCTCCTCCACGTACATCCGCTCCTGCGTCGACGCGGGCGACGTGGGGACCGCGGCGGGGGCGCTCGGTCGCGCGCACCGGGTGGAGGGCGTGGTGGTCCGTGGTGACCAGCGCGGCCGGGTGCTGGGCTTCCCCACCGCGAACCTGCTCTGCCACCGGTACGCGGCGGTACCCGCCGACGGGGTGTACGCGGCCCGCATGATCCGCCGCGGCCAGCCCGAGCCGCTGATGGCCGCGGTGTCGGTGGGCACCAACCCGACCTTCTCCGGCCGGGAGCGGCGGGTGGAGGCGTACGCGCTGGACTTCTCCGGTGATCTCTACGGCGAGCGGTTGGCGCTGGACTTCGTGACGCACCTGCGTGGGCAGGTCCGATACGACTCGATCGAGCCGCTGATCGCCCAGATCGAAGAGGACGTCGAGCGCACCCGGCGGGCCCTGAGCTGATCATCCACGGGGCCGCACGGGCCCTTGGCCGGGTGTTACCCGTGGGTGCTGGTAGTCTTGCGGGGACGTCGGGTGACCGGCGTGGGGCCTCGCGTGCCTGCTCGACGCCGCGGGTGCGAGGTACCGGTCCGTTTCGGTCCCGTCGGGACGACGGACACCTACTTGATCAACCCATCGAAACAGGGAGAACATGGCGCTCGACCAGGAAGCCAAGGCCAGCATCCGCGCGGAGTACGCGACCGCCGAGGGCGACACCGGTTCGCCGGAGGTCCAGGTCGCGGTCCTCACCAAGCGGATCGCCGAGCTGACCGAGCACCTGAAGGTGCACAAGCACGACCACCACAGCCGCCGCGGGCTGCTGCTGCTGGTCGGCCGTCGCCGCCGGCTGCTCAACTACGTCCAGAAGAAGGACATTGCCCGCTACCGGACGCTCATCGAGCGGCTCGGTCTGCGCCGGTGACGTGACGGGGGAGTGGCCGACCGGCCGCTCCCCCGATCGGCGTCCCACCTGAAGAGAACACGGGCCGCGCGACCACCCGAGAGGGAGCCGGTCAGCGTACCGGTCTCCGGTAGTGGCCCCCGGGAACCCGGCAGCACGCCGGCACCCGGGCGCTTCGATCGAAGACCGGCCGGCTGAGCAGCTCCCCGACGTCGCGGGCCCACGACGCGAAGGAGCACGACAGCACATGACCGAGACCAAACTCGGCACCGAATCCCGCACCGCCGTGATCGACAACGGGTCCTTCGGCACCCGCGAGATCACCTTCTCCACCGGACGGCTGGCTCGCCAGGCCGCCGGGTCCGTCATCGCCCAGCTGGGCGAGACGGTGGTCCTCTCCGCCACCAGCGCCGGTAAGCACCCGAAGGAGCAGTTCGACTTCTTCCCGCTGACCGTCGACGTCGAGGAGCGGATGTACGCCGCGGGCCGCATCCCCGGCTCGTTCTTCCGCCGTGAGGGTCGGCCCAGCGAGGACGCGATCCTCACCTGCCGCCTGATCGACCGGCCGCTGCGCCCGTCCTTCGTCAAGGGCCTGCGCAACGAGGTCCAGGTCGTCGAGACCATCCTCGCGCTCGACCCGCAGCACCCGTACGACGTGGTGGCGATCAACGCCGCCTCGATGTCGACCAAGCTCTCCGGCCTGCCGTTCTCCGGCCCGATCGGCGCGACCCGGGTCGCCCACATCGACGGCCAGTGGGTCGCCTTCCCGACCCTGGAGGAGCTGGCCCGCGCCACCTTCGACATGGTCGTGGCCGGCCGCACCCTGGACGACGGCGACGTCGCGATCATGATGGTCGAGGCCGAGGCCACCCCGAACGCCGTAGCCCTCATCTCGGCCGGTGCCACCGCCCCGACCGAGGAGATCGTCGCCAGCGGCCTGGAGGCCGCCAAGCCGGCGATCCGCGAGCTGTGCCGCGCGCAGGCCGAGTTGGCCGAGGTGGCCGCCAAGCCGGTCACCGAGTTCCCGGTCTTCCTGGACTACCAGGACGACGTGTACGACGCGGTCGCCGACCTGGCCCGCGCCGACGTGGCCGAGGCGATCACCATCGCCGGCAAGGCCGACCGCGAGGAGGCCCTGGACCGGGTCAAGTCCCGGGTCGCCGAGGAGCTGGGCGCTCGGTTCGAGGGTCGGGAGAAGGAGCTCAGCGTCGCCTTCCGCTCGCTGACCAAGTCCGAGGTGCGCAACCGTGTGCTGCGCGAGCAGGTCCGCATGGACGGCCGCGGCCCGCGTGACATCCGGCCGCTGACCGCCGAGGTCGGCGTGCTGCCCCGGGTGCACGGCTCGGCGCTGTTCGAGCGCGGTGAGACCCAGATCCTGGGCGTCACCACGCTGAACATGCTCCGCATGGAGCAGATGGTGGACACGCTGTCCCCGGAGAACCGCAAGCGCTACATGCACAACTACAACTTTCCGCCGTACTCGACCGGTGAGACCGGCCGGGTCGGCTCGCCGAAGCGGCGCGAGATCGGCCACGGCGCGCTCGCCGAGCGTGCGCTGATCCCGGTGCTGCCGTCGCGCGAGGAGTTCCCGTACGCCATCCGGCAGGTCTCCGAGGCGCTGGGCTCCAACGGCTCCACCTCGATGGGTTCGGTCTGCGCCTCGACGCTCGGCCTGCTCTCCGCCGGTGTGCCGCTGAAGGCGCCGGTCGCCGGCATCGCCATGGGGCTCATCTCGGACGAGGTGGACGGCAAGACCCAGTACGTGACGCTGACCGACATCCTCGGTGCCGAGGACGCGTTCGGCGACATGGACTTCAAGGTC
Source organism: Micromonospora sp. DT4 (assembly GCF_049841675.1). NCBI lineage: Bacteria > Bacillati > Actinomycetota > Actinomycetes > Micromonosporales > Micromonosporaceae > Micromonospora > Micromonospora sp. DT4. Next base: position 8,270 of record NZ_JBNCKT010000034.1, on the reverse strand, counting down.
GCCGGTACGCCGGAGTTCGTCACCGCGCTGCAGCTCGACACCAAGCTCAACGGCATCCCGTCGGACGTGCTGGCCGCCGCGTTGCAGCAGGCCAACGAGGCCCGGCAGGTCATTCTCGGCGTCATGAAGGCGGCCATCGAGGCGCCGGCCGAGATGTCCGACTACGCGCCGCGGGTCACCACCGTCAAGATCCCGGTGGACAAGATCGGCATGGTGATCGGCCCGAAGGGCCAGACCATCAACGCGATCCAGGACGAGACCGGCGCCGAGATCTCCATCGAGGACGACGGCACGATCTACGTCGGCGCCACCAACGGCCCGTCGGCCCAGGCGGCCGTCGACCGGATCAACGGGATCGCCAACCCGACGCTGCCCAAGCAGGGTGAGCGGTTCCTCGGCACGGTGGTCAAGACCGCCGCATTCGGCGCGTTCGTCTCGCTGCTGCCGGGCCGTGACGGCCTGCTGCACATCTCCAAGGTGGGCGACGGCAAGCGGGTCGAGCGCGTCGAGGACTTCCTCAACGTCGGTGACCGGGTCGAGGTCGAGATCGCGGACATCGACGCCCGCGGCAAGATCTACCTGGACAAGGTCCGCCCGGAGGGCGCCGAGGCGCCGGCCGCCGGTGAGGCCGCCGGTGGCGACCGTCCGTCCGGCCGGGACCGGGGCGACCGGGGTCCGCGTGACCGGGGGGACCGCGAGCGTGGCGGCGACCGCGGCGGGCGTGGCCCGGAACACGGTGACCGTGGCGAGGGTGGCGGCGGCGAGGGTGGTGGCGAGGGCGGCGAGCGTCCGCGCCGCCGGACCCGGCACAGCTGACCACCAGCACCTGCAACACCCACCCCTCGTCGAACCGGGAGCAACACGTGAGTCGGGCCTTCAGTGCGCCGTATCCACCGGATCGACGGGGGGTGGCCCCGTCTCGGGACACCGCGGCGGGCCGCTCCGGCGGCGCCGCCCGCGCGGTCACGCGGACGCTCAGCGACGACCCGCTGGGCGGCACGATACGACGTACCGTGCTGCCCAGCGGCCTGCGCGTGCTCACCGAGGCGATCCCGGCGATGCGCAGCGTCTCCTTCGGCATCTGGGTGGCGGTGGGCTCGCGGGACGAGACCCGTCCGCAGGCCGGCGCCGCGCACTTCCTGGAGCACCTGCTCTTCAAGGGCACCCACAAGCGGACCGCGCTGGAGATCTCCTCGCAGATCGAGGCGGTCGGTGGCGAGACGAACGCCTTCACCACGAAGGAGTACACCTGCTACTACGCCCGCGTGCTGGACGAGGACCTGCCGCTGGCGATCGACGTGATGTGCGACCTGGTCGCCGACTCACTGCTGGAGCCGGCCGACGTGGAGACCGAGCGTGGCGTGATCCTGGAGGAGATCGCCATGCACGACGACGAACCCGGTGACGAGGTGCACGACCTCTTCGCCCGGGCCGTCTACGGCGACCACCCGCTGGGCCGACTGATCTCCGGCACCGAGGAGACCGTCACGCCGATGACCCGCCGGCAGATCCAGTCCTTCTACCGGGGTCGCTACACGGCGCCGCAGATCGTCATCGCCGCCGCCGGCAACCTCGACCACGCCGCGGTGGTCAAGCTGGTCCGCCAGGCCGTGCGCGGCACGCCCCTGGACAGCGACCCCGCCGCGCCGGCCGCATACCGCGCGGCTACCCCGGCGGTACGCACCAAGCCGGCCACCACCCTGGTGGAGCCGAAGGAGACTGAGCAGGCGCACGTCATCCTCGGCTGCCCGGGCATCGACCGCATCGACGACCGGCGCTTCGCCCTCGGCGTGCTCAACAACGTGCTCGGCGGCGGCATGTCCAGCCGCCTCTTTCAGGAGATCCGCGAGCAGCGCGGCCTGGCGTACTCGGTCTACTCCTACGCCAGCCAGTACGCCGACAGCGGCCTGTTCGCCGTCTACGCCGGCTGTGCCCCGGGCAAGGTGGACGAGGTGCTGGCCCTGACCCGCGCCGAGCTGGCCCGGGTGGCCGCCGACGGGTTGACCGAGGCAGAGGTGGCCCGGGGCAAGGGCATGAGCAAGGGCTCGTTCGTGCTCGGCCTCGAGGACACCGGTTCGCGGATGAGTCGACTGGCCAAGGGGGAGCTGCTCTACGGCGACCTGATGCCGGTGGACGAGCTGCTCCGCCGGGTCGACGAGGTCAGCGTCGCGGACGTGAACACCCTCGCCGCCGAGTTGCTGAGCCGGCCGATGTCGCTGGCCGTGGTCGGCCCGTTCGGCGCGGGCGACTTCTCCGGCTGAGGCTGCCGGCCGGGGCGTACCGGTCGGTGGAGCGAGCCGGATCCGGCGGCGATGGCACGTCCCGATTGGGATAGGTTGTGCCGCGTGACTGACGAGCAGGGGACGACCCGGGTCGGTGTGTTCGGTGCGCGCGGCCGGATGGGCATCGAGGTCTGCAAGGCGGTCGACGCCGCCACCGACCTCGAACTGGCGGCGTCGATCGACCAGGGCGACAGCCGTTCCGACGTCTCCGCCGTCGACGTGGTCGTCGACTTCACCACGCCGGACGTGGTCATGGACAACCTCCAGTGGGCCATCGGGCAGGGCATCAACGCGGTCGTCGGCACCACCGGCTTCACCGAGCAGCGGCTGGAGCAGGTGCGCGGCTGGTTGGCCGACAAGCCGGGGGTGGGCGTGGTGATCGCCCCCAACTTCGGCATCGGCGCCGTACTGATGATGCAGTTCGCCACGCGGGCCGCCCGGCACTTCGAGTCCGTCGAGATCATCGAGCAGCACCACCCGCGCAAGCTGGACGCACCGAGCGGCACCGCCACGCACACCGCCCGGCAGATCGCCCAGGCTCGCGCGGAGGCCGGTCTCGGCCCGGTGCCGGACGCCACCAAGGACGAGGTGCCGGGTGCGCGCGGGGCCGACATCGACGGGGTACGCGTGCACGCCGTGCGCGCCACCGGGCTCGTCGCCCACCAGGAGGTGCTCTTCGGCACCACCGGTGAGACGCTGACGATCCGGCACGACTCGTACGACCGGGCGTCCTTCATGCCCGGCGTGCTGCTGGCCGTCCGCGCGGTGCGCAACCGCCCCGGCCTGACCATCGGCCTGGACCCCCTCCTCGCCTGACCCCCGGCTGTGCCGCAGAACTTGGACGGTTTCCGTTAGCTGCTAACGGAAACTGTCCAAGATCTCCACAACCAGGCCCGGCCGCGCTAGCCGGGTGTCCCACTGGGCGGCGTCAGCCGGACCGTGCCGCCGGGCACGTCCGGGTAGAGGCCCGTCGCGGCCTGGAGTAGCAGCACCGCACCCGCTGCGGCACACGCCTGTGGACGGCAGGCCGCCGGGTACGGCACCGGACGGTTCACGAGTGCACGGTCGTCGCCGCCGTACAGCTCCGGCATCCGGTTGCCGAACGCCTCCGCCGCCGAGAGCAGCCCCTCGGCCAGGTCGAGGGCGGCCTCCCGGTGCCCGGCCCCGGTTCACTCGGTCGGGACCTTCTCGGCCGGTACGGCCACGTGCAGGCGCACCTGAGGCACCAGCATGTCGTCGACGTCCAGCGCCCGGGCCGCGCCGTCGGGCTCCCAACCGGTGCTGGTGAGAAACTTCCGGGTCGCCTCGTCGCCGTCGAAAGCCCAGGCCACCGCCTGGCTCATCCCGTCCTCGCGCCACAGGTCGACGGTGGCGGCGAGCAGCCGGCTGCCGTGCCCACGCCGACCCCAGCGCGGTTCGACCAGCAGGTCGGTCACCGCCGCCACGTCCGGGCCGAGCGCGTCGGCCGGCTCACCCGGCGCAAGGGCCTCGCCGTCGGCCGGACCGGAGGCGGCGAACCCCACCAGATACGATTGCTCGGCCTGTTCGACGGCGACCAGCACCCGGTGCGCGCCCGAGGGCGGCTCCAGCATCGCGGCGCTCCACCGCCGGGCGAGGAACGCCTCGTCCAGGTTGTCGAGCACATGCCGAGGCAGGATCCGGCGGTACGCGACCCGCCAGGTCGCGAGCTGGATGCGTGCGATCTCGCCGGCGTCCTCGGGACGCGCCGGGCGGACGTATCCGAGAGCCATGGGACGGAAGCCTACTCAAGGGCCAGGGAGGCGACGGTGGCGCAGGGTGCCAACAGGACGAGGGCGCAGGTCGTCGGAGTGGTGGTGCTCGCCGCGGCGGTCGCCGTGTTCCTCGCCGTCGCGGCCGTACGACACGGCTTCTTCGACCTGAAGGTCTACTACGGCGCGTTGACGTGGTGGGTGCACGACGGCGGGGAGATCTACGACTACCTCAAGCCCGGCACCCAGTACGGCTTCACCTACCCGCCGTTCGCCGCGTTGGTCATGCTCCCGATGGCGTACCTGCCGTGGACGGCCGCGATCGTGGTGAGCGTGCTCGCCAGCGTGGCCACCACCACGGTGCTGATCTGGTGGTTCGTCGACCCGATCGCCCGGCGCGTCGGGTGGACCCGCTGGTTCGCCTTCGCCGTCGCGCTCTGCCTGGCCGCCGCGTTCGAGCCGATGCGCGAGACGGTCAACTTCGGCCAAGTCAACACGCAGCTGCTCTTCCTGGTCGCGATCGACCTGCTGTGGCTGCTGCCCGCCGGCAACCGGTGGGCGGGCGTGGGCATCGGCCTGGCCACCGCGATCAAGCTGACCCCGGGCATCTTCATCGTCTACCTGCTCGTCACCGGTCGGTGGCGCGCGGCGCTCACCGCCAGCGGCGCGGCCGCCGGCGTGTCCGTGCTGGCCGGCGCGCTCTTCCCGGACGCCTCCCGGGAGTTCTGGACCGAGGCGCTGTGGAACACCGGGCGGGTCGGCGAGCTGGCGTTCGTCTCCAACCAGTCGCTGCGCGGCGTGGTCGCCCGCCTCGATCCGCAGCACCCGAGCACCCTGCTGTGGCTGCTGCTGGTACTCGGCGCCCTGGCGCTCTGGGCCTGGCGGTCCCGCTCGGCCGTCGCGGCCGGCGACGAGGCGACCGGCCTGGCCCTGACCGGCGCGGTGATGTGCCTGGTCAGCCCGGTCACCTGGGTGCACCACCTGGTCTGGCTGCTGCCCGCGCTGATCCTGCTCGTCGACAACGCGATGGCCGCGCCGGCCGGCCGCCGCCGGGGCGTCCTGCTGATCGCCGCGACCATCGGGTACGTGCTGCTGATCAGTCGGACCGTCTGGTTCTGGGAGAAGGACTTCACCGGGGTCGACGGCTTCTTCGGCAGCAACGCGTACGTCTGGATCAGCCTCGCCCTGCTGGCCTTCCTGCCGGTCCGGCGGTGGCTGAGGCCGGGCGGGTCAGTCGTCGAGGCGTCCGGCGTACCGCAGCTCGACGAGCCCGACCGGCCCACGCCCGCCGGCGAGCGGCACCTGGTAGGTCGACCGCTCACCGTCCGGTGACAGGCCGGACCGTTCGCAGAACCGGCGGGCCCGACCGTTGTCGGCCAGCACCCACAGCCGGTAGCCGGCCCAGCCCCGCTCACTGAGCCCGGCGCGGGCGGCGTCGAGCAGCGCGGTGGCCGTCCCGTCGCCCCAGAACGCCGGCTCGACGTAGAGCGCCAGCACCTCGCCGATGCTCGGGTCCAGGTCGTCCCGGTCCTGGTTGCGGCGGTACGGCCCGAACGTGGTGAAGCCGACGGTCAGGCCGTCCACCTCGCCGAGCAGGGTGGTGAACGGGTGCTCCGGGTCGGCGGTGCCGACATCACGGCGGCGCTGCGCCCACGCTGCCACGTTGAGCCGCCCGAGCACCTCGTCCGGCATCACACCGGCGTAACCCGACTGCCAGCCGTGCACATGCACCCGGGCGACCGCCTCGGCGTCGTCCGGCTCCTCCCGGCGGATGGTCAGCATTGCACCGTTCTATGCCCCGATGACGGTCCGAGTCCAGCTTCCCGCACCGGCGTCGTACCGATGATTTATCGTCGCCGACGATGGCCGCACCGGAATCACTCTCGCTCGCCCAGGCCCGGCGGGTGGCGCTCGCCGCCCAGGGCTTCGCCGACCCGCCGCCGACCGGCGTGCCCACCCGTCGGCACCTGCGCCGCGTCCTCGACCGGGTCGCCCTGATCCAGATGGACTCGGTCAACGTGCTGCAACGGGCGCACTACCTGCCGCTCTACAGCCGACTCGGTCCGTACCCGACGACCCTGCTCGACCACTCCGCCTACCGCCGCCCCCGGGAGCTGTTCGAGTACTGGGGCCACGAGGCGTCCCTCGTACCGGTCGGGCTGCACCCGCTCCTGCGCTGGCGCATGGCCCGGGCGCACAGCGAGGCCTGGGGCGGCATGCGGCGCATCGCCCAGGAGCAGCCGGACCTGGTGGCCTGGGTGCGCGACGAGGTGGCCGCCCGGGGTCCGTTGACCGCCGCCGAGATCGAGCACGACGCGCCTCGGCAGACCGGCAACTGGGGGTGGAACTGGTCGGCGGTCAAGCAGGCGCTGGAGTTCCTGTTCTGGGCCGGCGAGGTGACCGCCGCCGAGCGCAGCACCTCCTTCGCCCGCCGGTACGACCTGCCCGAGCGGGTGCTTCCGGCGTCCGTGCTGGCCACGCCCACACCGACCGACGCCGAGGCGTTCCGCGGTCTCGTGGCCCTGGCCGCGCGGTCGCTCGGGGTGGCCGCCGAGCCGGAGCTGCGCGACTACTTCCGGCTGCCGGTCGCCGGCGCCCGCCAGGCGGTCGCCGAGCTGGCCGAGGCCGGCGATCTGGCCCCGGTGACCGTGGCGGGCTGGCGGCAGCCGGCGTGGCTGCACACGTCCGCCCGGCTGCCCCGGTGGGTTCGGGGCAACACGCTGGTCAGCCCGTTCGACCCGCTGATCTGGGAACGTGCCCGCACCGAGCGGCTGTTCGACTTCACCTACCGGATCGAGATCTACGTGCCGGCGCCCCAGCGGGTGTACGGCTACTACGTGCTGCCGTTCCTACAGGGCGACCGGTTCACCGCCCGGGTCGACCTCAAGGCCGACCGCAAGACCGGGGCGCTGCTGGTGCCGGCCGCCTGGCTCGAATTCGGCGCGGATGCGGGGGAGACCGCCGTGGCGCTCGCCGCCGAGTTGTACCGGCTCGCCGGATGGCTCGGGCTGGACGCGGTTGCGCCACCCGCCGCCGGCGACCTGGCCGGTCCGCTCACGGCCGCCCTGGCGAGCGTGTCGGGTGTACCGTGAACGCGTGACGAGCGTTCCCGGACCGGTCGACCAGTCACCGCCCAGCGCCGGTGCCGTCCACACGGTGCCCGCCTCCGACGCTGCCCACGCCATGTCCGCCGCCGGCTCTGCGCCGACCGGATGGTCGGCGGGTCCCCCCACGGGTTACGCCTACCAGGCGCCCGAGCCGGACCGGCTGACCCGGCTCGTCCTGCGGATCCACGAGCGTTCGCCGCGCTGGGCCGTCCCACTGGCCGCGGTCGGCTGCGTCGGGCTCGGCATGGCCTACGCGCTGCTGAGCAACCCGACCCGCGCCGACCCGGACGCCGCGCCGACGTGCATCCTCAAGCTGACCACCGGGTTCGACTGCCCGGGCTGCGGCGGCACCCGAGCGCTCTGGTATGTGCTGCACGCCGACCTGCCGGCCGCCGCCCGACACCACTTCCTGTTCGTCTTCTCGCTGCCCTTCCTGGCGTACCTCTTCGTGGCCTGGGCGGGTAACCAGGCGTTCGGCTGGCGGCTGCCCGAGCTGCGGATCAGCCCCAGGGTCATCAGCGGCTTCATGGGTGCGTGGCTGGCGTTCACTGTGGTGCGTAACCTGCCCTGGGCGCCATTCGCCTCGCTCTACGTCTGACCGCGCTGCTCTTCCAGTCCGGCTCGCTGCTCTTCCGTCCGGCCCCGCTGCCTTGGGCTGGTCCCGCGGCCTTGGGCTGGTCCCGCGGCCTTGGGCTGGTCCCGCTGGTCCGACGCCTGGCTTCGCTGCCGCCTGACGCAACCCTGGCCAAGCCCCTTCCCGGAGGGAGGCAGGACCTGGTGGTGTGTCCCTGTCGAGCTGCCCCAGATATGGGGCGCCAGAGGACGGTAGGAGCGGCACCAGAAGCGGGGCGGGTGCGTTGCGGGTGGGCGTTGCGGCCCAGGCAGTGGGGCGGCGAGCGCGTTGCGGCGCGGGCGCTGCGGGTGGGCGCGTTGCGGGCGGTGTGGGCGCGTGCACTGCGGGGTCGGCACTGCGGGGTCGGCACTGTGGGGCCGGTGCGCTGTGGGGGGCCGGTTCGGTCGGCGGGGCAGAGACCTTGGCCGCGCGGTTCCTGCCCCACTTCTGGGGCAGCTCTAAGAGACTGTCGGGTAACTGGGTGGGGGCGGAACGTCACGCCGAGACACGTCGATGGAAGGTCCTCGACAAATAGATC
>NZ_JBNCKT010000033.1:6440-50590 GCF_049841675.1 Micromonospora sp. DT4 | reverse complement strand
CACCATCGACATCGCCACCATCAAGATCTGGCTCCGCGACCTCGCCCGCGAAACCTGATCCACAAGACACGGCCTAGCGGTGATCGAGCTGAAGGCGTTGCAAGCGCAGGTCAGGACCCTGGTGGACGATCTGCGCCGGCAGGTCGCGGAGGCGCCGGGCCTGCGGGCGGAGCTGCGCCAGGAGTACGCGGCGGCGAAGGACGCCCAGCGGGTCGGCGGCAGCTTTGAAACCTGGCTCGATGACGTGCTCGACCAGGCCGCGGTGGCCTGGGTGCTCGGCTGCGTGTTCGTCCGGTTCTGCGAGGACAACGCGCTCATCGAGAAGCTCTGGATCGGCGGGGCCGATCCGGCCGCGCCGGCCGAACGGGCCGTGCAGCACCGGCAGGCGTACCTGATCGCCAACCCCCGGCACAACGACCGGCACTGGCTGCGGGAGGCGTTCGGCTACCTGGCCGAGCTGAAGGCCACTGGCAAGATCTTCGACAGAAAGCACAACCCGCTGTGGCGGTTCGACATCTCCGGCCCGGCAGCCGAGGAACTGAGCGACTTCTTCCGGCGCGGCGCGGGCGCTGTCTCGCTTCGTCGCGACGACCTGAACACTCGGTTCCTGGGCGACCTCTACCAGGACATGTCGACGCACGCGAAGAAGACGTACGCGCTGTTGCAGACGCCGGAGTTCGTGGAGGAGTTCATCCTCGACCGCACGTTCGAGCCGGCGGTGAAGGAGTTCGGCCTCGCCGCGACCAGCGTCATCGACCCGACCTGCGGCTCCGGCCACTTCCTGCTCGGCGCGTTTCACCGGCTGGTGGGTAAATGGCGGGAGCGGGAGCCGGCCACGGACGTGAAGGTGCTCGCCGAACGGGCCCTCGGCCAGGTGACCGGTGTCGACATCAATGGGTTCGCGGTGGCGATCGCTCGCTTCCGGCTGCTGATCGCCGCGATGAAGGTGTGCGGGCTGACCAAGCTGGAACGCACGCCGGCCTGGCCGATCCGCGTGGCGACCGGCGACTCGCTGCTGCCATGGGGAGCGTTCAGCTCCCGAGCGCAGGGCGATCTACTCGCCGAGATGGAGGGCAAGGAGGTCTTCGCGTACGAGAGCGAGGACGCCGACCTGCTCAAGGACTACCTAGCCGAAAACCAGTACACAATTGTGGTGGGTAACCCGCCCTATATCACCGTCGCGGACAGCGCCCGCAATGGCCTCTACCGCGAGATCTACAAGACCGTCTGTTGCCGGCAATACGCGCTGACCGTACCCTTTGCGAAGCGTTTCTTTGATTTGGCCAAGCGGTCAGACGAGCACGGCGAGGGTGCTGGGCACGTTGGCCAAATCACCGGAAGTTCATTCATGAAGCGCGAGTTCGGTAAGCATCTGATCGAAAAGTACTTTGCCCACGAGGTTGAATTGACGGAGGTGATCGACACCTCCGGTGCCTACATTCCTGGTCATGGCACTCCCACAGTAATCCTAGTTGGTCGGCCCAATAGCCGCCGCCGTTCCGGCACTGTCCGGGCGGTACTCGGTATTCGAGGCGAACCGTCTCAACCTGCGTTCGCCGCCAAAGGTCTAGTATGGACAGCTGTCGTTGAACAAGTCGCTGTTCCAGGTTCCGAGTCGGATTGGGTTACTGTTGCCGACCTGCCCCGTAGGCAGCTAGCCAATTTCCCGTGGAGTCTTGCCGGCGCAGGTGCCATGGACGTCAAAAGATTCATTGAGAAGAACTCGTCAGGCAAGCTTGGTTCGATGGTCGAGGTTATTGGACTTGTAGCCGAAACGCGGGCCGACGACGCTTATCTGATTGGGCGCTCGATGGCTCGCAGGCTGCGGGGCGATACGCAAATTGCGCCGTTCATTACTGGCACTGCAATTAGAGACTACGTGGCAGATGAAGGCGACAGTATTGTATTTCCATACGACGTCAACGGTTCGCCTGTTGCGGGTCGGGCTGGGTTAAGGCTGCTTTGGAGGTATCGACTCCCACTAAAGGCGCGTCGCGCGCTTTCTGGAACTCAGGAGGAGCGCGGCCTGGCCTGGTTTGAATATTCGGATTTCCACCCAGCAAGGTGGGTGGTGCCTATGAAAATATCATTTTCTTTCGTTTCTACACATAACCGGTTCGTGTTTAATCGTGGCGGAGATATTTTCAATCGCGCCGCGCCGGTGATTTTGCTTCCTGAAGGCGCGGCCGAAGATGAATACTTGGGGCTTCTTGGGGCTCTTAACAGCTCGGCTTCCTGCTTCTGGCTCAAACAGGTCTGCCATGACAAGGGTATTCGTGGCCAGGGTGGTGGTTTCACGAGCGATGACTGGGAGCACTTTTATGATTTCACGGGGACTAAGGTAAGTGAATTTCCGCTGCCTTCGGCGTACCCGTTGGGGCGGGCTCGGGAGATTGATCAGCTGGCGCAGCGGCTCGCTAGCTTGAGCCCGGCGGCGGTGGCCGCTTCGGGGGTGCTGAGCCGGCAGCGGCTCGCGGAGGCTGAGACGGAGTACCGCTCGGTGCGGGCGCGGATGATCGCGTTGCAGGAGGAGTTGGACTGGGAGGTCTACCGGCTCTACGGGCTGATAGACGAGGATCTGACCTGCGATAACCCGCCGGAGCTGGCGTTGGGGGAGCGGGCCTTCGAGATCGTGCTGCACACCAGCGGGGCGCAGACCGAGTGGTTCAACCGGCACGGGTCGAAGCCGATCGACCGGCCGCAGACGCACTGGCCAGCGGAGTACCGGTCCCTCGTGGAGCGGCGAATCGCCACCATCGAAGCCAACCGGCACATCGGGCTGATCGAGCGGCCGGAGTGCAAGCGGCGCTGGTCCACCGACGGGTGGGAGAAGATGCAGTCGGCGGCGCTGCGAGAGTGGCTGCTCGATCGGTTGGAGTCCGCGGAGCTGTGGGCGGGGCAGCCGAAGCCCTTGTCGGTGGCGCAGCTCGCCGACCGGGTCAGTGGCGATCAGGATTTCCGGGCGGTGCTGGACCTGTGGGTCGGGCACGACAGCTACGACCTGACTCGCACGCTGGGGCAGTTGCTCGCCGACGAGCATGTGCCGTACCTGCCGGCGCAGCGTTACAAGCCTGCCGGGCTGCGCAAGCGCGCGCAGTGGGAGCGGACCTGGGCGTTGCAGCGTCGGGAGGACGCGGGGGAGAAGGTCACCATCGAGGTGCCGCCGAAGTACGCCTCGGCGGACTTCGCCCGGCCGTCGTATTGGAAGGCACGCGGCAAGCTCGATGTGCCGAAGGAACGGTTCATCTCGTACCCGCAGGCGGGGCGGGACAACGACGGCAGTGAGCTGCTCGGCTGGGCCGGATGGGATCACCTGGCGCAGGCGCAGGCGCTCGCCACCGTCTACCTGGACCGGAAGACTCAGGAGGCGTGGCCGGCGCACCGGTTGCTGCCGCTGCTCGCCGGGCTGGTCGAGATCGAGCCGTGGCTGCACCAGTGGCACTCGGGTTTCGAGCCTGGGTTCCCCGGATCACCGGCCGAGTTCTTCACCGACTTCATCAACGCCGAGCTGGCCCAGCTCAGCTCCGACCGCTCGGCGCTGGCGCTGCTGCGGGGTGTGCCCGAGTTGCCGTGAACTCCGGCAGGCGGCTCGCTGGAAAGTCGTTCAGATGTGGAAGTCTATTGATTCCCCGCATGCGCCTAACTACTATGCGTAGTTGCCGACCTCTGGAGGAGGAACGATGAAGCTTCGCTTTCTGAAGACGTCGAGCAACTCTGGCTCCTGCCCCACCCTCTACGAGACCGACGAGGGCGACATCGTGGTGCAGGGCTACCAGTTGACCGATCCTGAGGCGCTCGCGCAGTTGCGCGACGTGCTGCCCAACGAGACGTTCGTCGTGGTGCCGCGTGAGCTGATGTCCTGGTTCGAGCAGAAGGGCTGAGATGGGGTCGGTCGTCACTGATCCAGACGCCTTCCAGCGCCTGTTCGAGGACTTCCAACATGCGGCCTTCAAGCTGGAGGTTCGCCGGTCATACGGCCTCGCGTCCGAGGACGAGCCATTCCAGACGTTCCTCGGCGGGGGAGATCCGGGCATCGAGTGGCTTCGGTCGTGGCTGGACCTGATGGAAGCGGAGACCTCGAAGGGCAAGAGGGTGGAGCGGGTGCGGGTCATTGACGAACCCCCGAGCGACTATCTGCGTTTCGAGATATCAGTGACGCCACACAATCTGACAGCGGGTGAGGACATCCGATACCTTGCCCGTGCACGCGCGGCTGAGCTGGCGCTGCCGGAGTACGACTTCTGGCTGTTCGACTCGCAGGTCGTTGCCTTCCTGCACTTCACCGACGATGACCGGTTCGTGGGCTTCAGCACCACCGAAGATCCCGCCGAGGTGTTGATGCACTGCCAGTGGCGGGACCGGGCCTGGACGAGAGCCACCCACTTCACGGAGCTCCCCGCGACCGTGACGGCTGCGAGCTGATTGGCGGTTCCGTGTTCTCTGGATGGTCGGGCAGCCTGGTGAGGCTCCGCGCCATCGAGCCCGAGGACGACGGCTACTACCGAGAGTTCGCCGCGGACGTCGTCGGGGCGCGTGCCGTCTACATGGCCGAACCACCGCGTTCGCGGGGACAACTGCGCAAAGATGTAGAACGCCTCAGCCTGTCCGAGGTGAGCGACGACTGCTTCGCTCTCGCCATCGAGCGAATCGACGACACCGGAATGATCGGTGCCATCTCGACTCATCGCACGAACGCGCGCACCGGCACCTTCAGCTACGGCCTCGCGATCAGCGCGGCACACCGCAGGCGGGGGCACGGCACAGCGGCAGCCCGAATCCTGCTGGCGTACATGTTCGCCGAGCGCCGCTACCACAAGTGCCTCGTCGAGATCCACGCCGACAACGCCGCCTCCCTGCGGCTGCATCACAGTCTGGGATTCACCCAGGAAGGACTACTCAGGGAACAGGAGTACCTGGCGGGTCGCCACCACGATGTTGTGCTCATGGGGCTGATCGGCCGTGAATTCCTGTCGGACATACAGCCCCATGACTGACGACAGGGGCCCGGTCGAGAACGACTTTTCCGGCCACAGCGCGGCGGTGGTGCAGGCCGGCCTCATCCAGGGCAACGTGAACCTGCGCACGGTTACGGAGGTGCCGCTGCCGTCGCCGCGGCAGCTGCCGCCCGCTACCAAGGGCTTCATCGACCGTGAGGTGCACATCCGGCAGCTCGACTCCCTGCTCGACGAGGTCGAACTGATCACCGATGAAGCGCAGCTGCCGGTCGTAACCATCTCGACGATCTCCGGCAGTGCCGGGGTCGGCAAGACCGCGCTGGCCGTGCACTGGGCCTATCGGGTTCGGGAACGTTTCCCCGACGGCGACATCTATATCAATTTGCGCGGCTACGATGCTGTGCCGCCGCTGACTCCGCACGAGGCCCTGGACGGGTTTCTCCGCGCCATGGACGTACCCGCCGAGAAGATTCCGCGGGACCTGCACGGTCGCGCCGCGCTCTACCGATCGTTGACCACCGGCCGGAAGATGCTGATCCTCCTCGACAACGCCGCCACCGCCGAGCAGGTGCGACCGCTCCTTCCGGCCTCGCCCAGCTGCATGGTGATCATCACGAGCCGCAGTCGGCTCGCCGGCCTGGCCGTCCGCGATGGTGCCATCCGTGCCGTACTGGACGTGTTGTCGAGCCAGGACGCGACGCGGCTGCTGAGCGTGACGATCGGATCGGAACGCGTGGATCGCGAACGAGTACCAGTAGCTAGGCTGGTCGAACTCTGCTCCCACCTGCCGCTCGCCCTGCGGATCGTCGCCGACCGGGCCTGCCTCGACGACGAAATGCCTCTCACGGAGTTGGTCGAGGAACTTGCGGCTGAGGAGAGCCGGCTTGATGCGCTGACCGTCGAGGACGACGAGCTGTCGGCCGTACGGACTGTCTTCTCTTGGTCGTACAAGGCGCTGAACGCGGAGACGGCGCGGGTCTTCCGGCTGATCGGCATTCACCCCGGAGCGGACATCGCCATGGACGCTGCGGCCAGCCTCACCGGACTCGCACCGCAGTCCGCGCGCCGCCATCTGGAATCACTGGTTGGGCTACACATGTTGGCCCGCACCGGGCCCAACCGATACCGCCTGCACGACCTATTGAAGCTGTACGCCGCGGAGCGGGCGAACCTCGACGAGAACTCCGACGCCGTGCACGCAGCGCGGGAGAGACTGCTGCACTGGTATCTGCATCACACCTATGCGGCCTACCGGGCGATCCTCCCGCAGGGTCGGTCCCTGCCTGGGGTTGACGACCCTCCGAGGCAGTCGCTCGACGAAGCCCTGCGGTGGTGCGAGAAGGAGCGGCTCAACCTTCTCGACGTCATCCGGACCGCGTCCGGGTGGGGTCAGCACCAGTTCGGGTGGCAGCTTGCGCTCGCTGGGATGGCCTTCTTCGAACTGCGCTCCTACTGGAGGGCCTGGGTGGACAGCCACCTCATCGGGCTCCAATGTGCCCGCTACCTGGGCGACCGCCTGGCCGAAGGCTGGCTGCTGCTCAGCCTCGGTGACGCCTGGTGGGATCGGGGGGACCTCGACGAGGCCCTGCGCAGCTACACCGATTCCCTGCAAGCGGCGCGGGACGTCGATGACCTGTGGACTGCCGGCTTCGCTGTGCGTGGCTGCGGGCTGGTCTACGAAGACCGTGAAGAATTCCAGGCAGCCACTCGACACGCGCAGGAGGCACTCGACACCTTCGGCCGGATGGGAGAAAGACGAGGCGCGGGCTTGGCGCTCATGAGCCTCGGCAACGCGCACCGCGGCGCCGGGCGGTTCGCTGAGGCGCTGGCCTCATACCGCGAAGCGATGCAGGTCTTTCAACGTCTGGACAACCGATGGAGTCAGGGGCTGGTTGAGTTTCATCGCGGTCAGACGCTGCTCCGCACAGGTGACCATGAGGAGGCGTTATCCGCGCTGACCTCGGCAGCGGCACTCTTTCGAGAGCTGGGCGACCGTCGGCACGCGGCCCTGGCCCGGTCGTACGAGGGTGAAGCGCACCTCAAGCTGCACGACCGACGTGCCGCTCGGGAGGCCCTCGCCGATGCCCTTCTGACGCTGCTGGAACTCGACGATCCGGTAGCGGTGGACGTGCAGCGACGACTGAAAGATGTCGGCTGGTTAGAGCCTGATGCCGGAGCGAGCCGGGGAGAGCTAGATTGATGATCCGATTCTCGCGGCCATCGCGGTGGCCTTGTCGACCCGGGCCGCAGAGGGCATGGCCGACGCAGGAAAAACGGCGTTTGCCTCGTTGGTGCGCCTTGTTCGCCGCAAGGCCGGGGACCACTCTGGCCTACGGACCTCGATTGAGGCCGAGCCGACGTCACCGACATCCGATGACCGAGCTGTTGCTTTACGGCGAGCACTGGTCGACGCGGCCGCGCAGGATCCGCTCTTTGATCAAGAGGTACGCCGGCGCTGGGAGATCTTCCAGCAGACAACCCTGAGGGCCGACACGGTGACCAACACAGTCTCGGGCCGCGTCGCCGGACCAGTGGTGCAGGCGCGCGACATCTTCGGCGGAGTGAACCTGGCGCCACCTCCGCAATAGCGCCACGAGCCGTAATCCCGGCAAGACGGCGCAGCGTGAGTCGGGGTTGAGGCTATGCCTCATCCGGTACGCGCGCTATCGACCACACGTGGGTCGCGACACCCGGGCTGGTGGCCCGCAGGCCCAGCGTCTCAAACGTCCGTCCGCAAGGGTCAATGATCCGGCCCGAATCGTCGAGGCCGGTGGGGTCACCTACTCGAACTCTATGAACCAAGATCTTCAGGCGTACCGATCAACGCGTAACTCTCTCGCCTGTTTCCTGGGGGAGGTAGCGCGACGAGACCGCCGGGAGACCCCTCATCGTGATCAACAAGTTCGCGGGACGCTGTGGCAAGTGCGGGCAGCGAGTGGCAGCCGGAGCCGGGCAGGCGATCAGGCTCGGCGGCCGCTGGAATTCGTACCACCACGATTGTGTGCCGATCCAGGCGGCGCCGCCGGTGGGGAATCACCGTGGGTGGCACGACATGCCTGTCGTCGGCTTCGACATCGAGGGCACCGACGGCGAGCCCCAGGACACGCGGATCGTGTCCGCGGCCTTGGTCTACGCCGACGGTACGACCATGACCTGGCTGATCGATCCGGGGGTGCCGATTCCGGCGGACGCCATCGCGATCCACGGCATCACCGACGAGATGGTGCGCGACGCTGGGGCGGCACCCCGTGAAGCGCTGGCCGAGCTGAGCACCGAGATCGCCAAGCTGATCGTGGATGGCACACCGCTCGTCGCCTTCTGCGCTCACTACGACGTCACGGCGCTCCACACCGAGTTGGCCCGGCACGGCCTGCCGGCGATGGAATGGGAGCGAGCCAGCATCATCGATCCGTCGATCCTGCACCGGGAGGTCGAGCCCGACTGGTCCGGTGGCTGGCGGCTGGGCGACCTCTGTAGGTACTACGAGGTCGAGTTGACGACCGCCCATGACGCCGCGAGCGATGCGCGGGCGGCTGCCGAGATGGCGGTTTCGATCGCGGCCCGCCATGCACGGATCGCCGGCACGCGGCCCGACGATCTCCACCGGGCACAGGTCACCTGGTACGCAGAGCAGAAGCGAGAGCTGCAGGCCTACTACGACAGGCAGGGGCGGGACGAGCAGGTGAGCCTGGCATGGCCGCTGGAGACCAAGCGACGCCGGTAAGCGTCGAGCTTCGAGCGCCCAGCGGCGACACTGCTGCAAGTGCGCCGGCAGCGAGCGGACCAGTCACCCGCGCGGCCTCCGGGCCGCGCGGGTCAAATGCCTATCCGGTACGCCTCGACGCCGTCACGGCAGCGGCGGAGGGCCACCGTGCAGTCCTGGATGTGGCCGCGGGCCTCCGTCAGTTGGCCATTGGTCGCACCGACAACCGCTGGTCGTCCGCCCGCAAGCACCGCACTGAGAGCATTGTGGGTCGCCCACATCTTGCGGTGCAGTTCGTCAAGCCGCCTCGACGCCAGACTGAGCTGCGCGACGACCCGATCGAGCCCGCCGACGACCTGCCCGACGAGGCTGGCGGCGGCGTTGCCGCTCGATACGGGGGCGGCCGCACGAACTGATCTGCCGGTGCTGCCGGTGTGCCGCCAGCTTCGTCTGGCAGTGAATCCGGGTGCGACACGGGACTCCTGCTGCTCGCGGCGCTCGCGCAAATGGTCGAGGCTCGCCGCGATGACGCCCTTGCCGATGCTGCCGATCGTGCTGCCGACGATCGCGCCGGTGATCACCGATGCAGACGGTGGGAGACCCCAGCGGCTACTGATCAGGCCGACGAGAGCGCCGAGCGCTGCGCTTGCCTGTTGCAGGAGCGTGCCCCCGCCCTCTTTGGCTGTCTCGAACCCCACCCGCCGCGCGAACGAGCGCTCTGGTCGCTCACCGGCTCGATAATGACGCCGACGCCAGCTCATCTGGGAACGGTGTCCAGGAAGCCGCAGCTCGTCGAGATCATGAGTGGCAGGTTGACGGCCACCTCGCGGGCAATGCCTCCCGGTGTCAGGCCGAGGGGCTCCTCACCTTCCTCCAGTTCCTCTCGGTCAGCCCGCGCGTAATAGTCGCAGGCGTCCCAGAGACTGTTGCTCTGGAACGAGAAGGACCAGAGGCCGTAAACGCTGTTCGGCAGCGCGAGGATGGGTTGGTTGGCGAGGCCGACACGGTGCAGGTGGGGCTCGTCGGGGGTCGATCCGAGGCCCTGGCCGAGGGGGAGCAGTTTGTGGCGGCGGAACACTGGTTCGAGGTCGCCGTCGGTGTCGAACTCGACGAGGAGGCCTCGCCCGATCAGGTCGTCGACGAGTTGGGCGGCATCCGGTTCGGGGCGGGGGGCCGTCTCCAAGAGCCGGATCAGGGACTCTCGATTGACCTCCAGCTTGGCGTGGCGCTCCGCATCCACGAAGGAGGCTGCCCAGACAGCGGCCTCGGTTTCAGTCAGCTCGACCAGGTCGTCGCCGAGGTGGATTTCGTAGCACTCCGGGGTGGGGTCCGCCGGCCGGACGTAGCGGTATCGAGGACCCATCGACAGGCCAGCCGGAATGATGACGCGAGACATGGGCTCTCCCCTTCTTCCTCAGATGCCGGCGGTATAGCGCGCCACCATGTTCGCGGTGTCCGAAGCAAGATCGGATGCAGTGTTGAGCTTCGTCCTGATCTCTTTCAGGCTGCTGATCGCGGCAGCGATCTGCGGATCTCCGGTGCCACTGGTGACCGACATGAGCAGAGCGAGGTCCTGTTCCAGCTGGGCGCGCACGGCCTGAATTTCTGCCACCTGCTCCTTCGTCGCGACAGCGAACCGGTTGACCCCGGCTTTGATCTCCTCGATCGACGCCACGGCAGCCCTCCCCGTCGATGCAGGCTCATCCGCAGCGACCGTACCCGACCGCGTACGCTGCGTCAGTCCCCATTCATCGATGGGCTTATTGCTACAAGGACACGATGGTGACGTGGTAGTTGCCGGGGCCGACTGACCTGTCGAGGGTGCGGACGATCCGCTCGGGGTTGTCGTGGGGGCCTTGCTGGAAGTAGGGCTTGCCGTTCAGGCCGAACGTGATCCGGCTCGGCGGTTCCCACGTTCCGAGGTAAGGCGCGGCGCTGTAGAAGTCACGATGCGGGTCGAAGCCGAGGCTGTGGGCGTAATCGACGGCACCGAAGGTCAGGTGTCGGGCAAGCTCGATCGGTGCCTCGATCGGCCCGGAGTCGTAGGCCTGGAAGTAGTCGTCCACGAAGTAGGGCCACGCGGCCGCTTCCGTGGTGGTCGGCGGCAGCGCGTTCTTGACGCCGAGGCAGTAGGTGTCGACCAGGAACCCGCAGATGGTCACGGCGTCGCCGTCGGCGCGGGCGACCACGAGGCTGACCAGGCCGGCTCCCATCGCCATCTTGGGCAGCTTCTTGTCGTCGATCCAGTCGGCGGGCCGCTGCGCGATGGTCAGGCCGTTGCTCCACTGGCGGCTGATCCAACAACCCACGAGCGGCAGCTCAGAGGGGTGGACGCGTTTCGGCCGCGCAGCGGCGACGCCCCGTACGAGGTTGGTGGCCACGGCACGGGTGATGCCAAGCTCCCGGGCGATCTGCTTGGGCGTCCGGCCCGCAGCCCGGAGTGCCTGCGCTTGCGTCGTCAGCTCGTTCGATTCCACCGGGCAGATTTTGGTGCCGCCCCGACAGAGCGTCAAACCCGCCACGCCGTTGCCAGTGTGCCGCCGATGCTCACGGTCAGCCCAGCACGCTCATGTACTGCTGTGCGGCTTGGCTGCTGCCCTGCAAGGTGGTCGCGGCCTCGATCAGCCGCTGCTTGCTCTGCTCAGCGCGGGCGATGGCCTCGGCGAGCGTCGGGTGGCCGGTGCCGGCGGCCACTGCGCGCAGCCGGACCAGCACCTGCTCGGTGCTCTCGATGGCGGCCCGGATCTGGTTGGTCGTCGTGTTGCTCTGGTCGGCTGCCTGAGCGAGCGCGGCCTTCACTTGCTCGATGCTGGACATGCCGTCCTCCCGGTCGACTGCGTGCGCTCCATGGACGTACGTTCCGTGGAGGGACGAACACTAACCGAAACCAGGAGGCGTCGGCAGCCCCGTCAATGTCATCCCCACAACTCCATGATCGACGGATCAGGGGGAGTGGAGGGCGGCGGATGAGGGCCGGAGCTGAGCAGGGGTGGGAGGGGTCCCGACGAGCGTGATGACACACGGGCATCAATATGCCTCAGAGTCATCACGCTCAAAGTCATCATGCCGAGGCGGTCTGCTGGCCGAGTTGGCGTCGCTGTCTGGGCAAACGCCTCGAGGGGATGCCGACAGGCGGCATCCCCTCGAGAAATTGGCGTCAGTTGCCGAACGTCTCCTGCTTGACGTTGGCGACGAAGGCCGACCACGCGGTCGGGTCGAACGTCAGCACCGGGCCGGCCGGGTCCTTGCTGTCACGGAGCCCGACGGCCCCGGGAAGGTTGTCGGCAACCTCGACGCAGTCGCCGGAGCCGTTGCTGCGGGTGCTCTTCCGCCAGGTCACGCGGGCCACGTGGGTCTCTTCCATCGCGCGCCGTCCTCTCATCGCTCGTCGATCACCCCCTGGATCAGGTCGCGCGACTCGCGAGCGCTGGCCGCCGTGGCGACCAGGTGATCGAAGGTGCGGCTGTATTCCCTGACCTGTTGGCCTTCGAGGTAGAGGCTACCCGCGCGGGTCTCGATGTAGACCACCCCGGGGTCGGCCGGCTCAGGAAACGCGAGCACGCTGAACGCGCTGCTCATCGAGCCGTATTCGCCGGCACCGAAGGTCAGGATCTGGACGGTGTTGCCGGGTCGCCCCGCGTCGTCGATCAGTCGGCGCAACTGCGCCTTGAATGCCTCCGCTCCACCGATCGGTCGTCGTAGCGCCGCCTCGTCCAAAACCACCCACAGCTTCGGTGGGTTGTCGCTCGCCTGTCGGCGCATCCGCAGCTCGACCCGGCGATCGACCTCCTCATTGGGGGCGTCCGGGTGTTCGGCCTGGATCACGGCGCGGGCATAGTCGGCGGTCTGGAGTAGACCCGGGATCAGTTGCGGCTGGAAGGCGCGGATTTCGGATGCTTCGGCCTCCAACCCGACGTAGACCTCGAACCAGTCCGGCAGCACGTCGTCGTACGCCTGCCACCAGCCGCGCTTACGGGCGTCCCGAGCGACCTGAGCGAGTGCGTCGACCTCCTCGCCCTCGACCCCATAGAGCTCAAGGAGGCCGCGGGCGACCGGTGGCAGCACGGAGACCTGGGCATTCTCGATGCGGCTGAGCGCCGACTTCGAGATGCCGATTTCCTTCGCCGCCTGGTCGGCGGTCATCCCGGTCTGCTCACGCAGGCGGCGGAGGGCTGCGGCGAGGCGCCGTCGACGGACGGTCGGGCTTCCAGTCATGTCGACCAGTGTGGACTGAGCGAACGCGACACGCAATGACCTAATTCCCAATCGGGAGTTGCGTAAAGGGACTAGAGCGTTGCACGATGAGTGAGGTTCCGGGTCGCCTGGGTGACCGTTTCTGGGCGTGCGGCCAGGAAGCGCCCTGCTGTCGTACTGCTGGTCGTGGCTGCGGTGGCAGGTGCCGGGGTGGGTCCGTCGGTGCCGACGGATCGGCGGGCCCATCCGTTTACAGGTCTATCTCGACGGTGAGAGGCAGGTCGTCATGCGCGTCTTCTTCCGGCATACCGGGCGTCGGCAGCGGTCGGTCCACGGGCCGACCAGCTACCGGTCTGCGGCCTACCACCCGTTGCGGCCGTGGCAGGTACGCGAGAAGCAGTTTCGCCCGACCCCGCTCGGTCGGCGCGGCGTCGAGCCCGGTGAGGTGCAGGAATTCCTCGATCGGGTCGCCGGTGACCTGGCGGTCGTCTATGACGCGCTCGCACAGAGCCGTCGGGAGACCGAGCGGGTCAAGGAAGCGCTGCGCCAGTGGCAGTCGGCGCAGGCGCACGCCCGCAACGAGCGAAGCCAGAGCCGATGAGCGATCGCTGGGTCATCCATCTGCCCGTGGTCGCCGGTGACCTGCCGTCCGCCCAGCGGCTCGCCCGCGTGGTCGCGCACTGGGCGCACGTCCTGCCGCAGCTCGACCCGGCGGGCACCACCGTGTCGGCCGAGGACGACCAGAACGTACGCCACTGGGTCTTCTGCGACCGCAAGCTGCCCGAGGGCCGGCGCTGCCTGCTGCGGGCCGACCACGACGGTGCCTGCTCCCGGCGGGCGGTGCGACGGCGATGACCGGCGTACCCGTGATCACCTGCCCGGACTGTGGCGGGCTCGCCTTCGAGGTCCAGCGGTGTCACTGCACCAGCGGTGGCGACCGGCTGCTCGTCGAGTGGGACGCCCAGGCGGATGAGCCCTACGCCGACTGCCAACTCTGCGGCGGCGACGGCAGCGTCGCGGTGCCCTGTCGGGACTGCGCCCAAAGCGGGCGGCGGCGGGCGGAGTTGGTGCTGACCGTGGTCAACCTCGACACTGGGCTCGCCGCGTCCCGGCGGTTGCGGGCCGGCGGACTCCCGCCGCAGCGCGATGCGGACGGCAGGTGGCAGGTGCCGTTGGCGCCGATCGTGTGGGAGTTGGCCGGCGGCGTAGGTGCCCGCAGCCTGCGCGACCGCTGGCAGCTCGACGGCGAACTCCGACATTCGACGCTCTGGTTGCCCCGGGGGTGGCGACCCGACCTGCCCGCCACGCAGCGGCACGCCATCGAGGCCGAGGTGCTGGCCGGGTACGACAGCGACCCGTGGCGAGTCTTCGTCGGGCGGTCCACCGACAAGCCGCCGATGCCAGACCCGGGGCGTCACCTGGGTCAGCTCTGCGCGCTGGCCGACCTGCTGCACCTGGACCTGGTATTGGAGGTCCGTCGGTGCTACGGCGAGGCCACCTGGGACGTCCGCTACGAGTTGCCCGGCGGGGAAGTGCCGATCGAAGCTCAGGCGAGGGGTGTGGACCTGCCCGCCGCCGTCACCGCCACCACGGTCAACGCCGCGATGCGTCGGCTCGACGAGCGGGGGCGCAGTGTGCCCGCGTACACCGTGCGGCCGGTCTCCGGCGAGCCGGCCGGGCCGGTGGCGACGGACCTTGACCTGGTGGAACGCCGGCTTCTGTCCGATTTCTCCATGGACGTGCCCGGCGCGCAGGCGATCTGGCGCAACGGCCGGTGGTGGCACACCCGGCTGCGCGAGGGCGGTGGCGTCGAGATGCTGCACGAACGGAACACCGGTCAGGTCTCCCGGCGCGAGGTGACCACGCTGCTGCGGGCCTGGGAACCACCCGACCCGGCCTGGTGGGGCGAGCCGGTCGACTGGCACGAATGCCCCGACTGCCGGCCGGACAGCCGGCTGCGCCGCTGCTACTGCCGGGTCGGCTCCGCGGCTGCCGACCCGGACTGCATCCACTGCGTCGGCACCGGGATGGCGCCCTCGGCGCTGAACTGCCACACCTGCCTGGACAGCCGCCGGATCTACTCGGCGTTGACAGTCACCGTCACCGACCTGTCCCACGCCGTGCACGCACTGTGGCGTCCAGCCGCCGGCGAGCCGGCGACGCTGGTCGCCACCCAACCCGGCGGCAAGCCCGTCTACCAGCTGCGCGACCACTACCGGGTCGCGCGTCTCGCGGCCATCTTCGGGGTACGCCCACCGGACCTCACCCCCGTCGGCGACGTGCTGGGCCACGGGCTCGACCAGAACCTCTGCGACGGCACCGTCACCGTTGACGGCCCGGGGATGGACCCGGCCGGCTGCTACGTCTCCTCGGCCGCGCGGGGACGCTCCGGTGCCCGGCTGATCGTGCTGGCCCGGGTGCCGGACGCCCCACCGCTTGCCGATTTGATCCGGTTGGCTCTCGGCCTCGATCTGGCCCTGGCGGTCAGCGTCTGCGACTACCGGCTCAACGAGGCAGACCCGCTGCTCGTGCACGGCGACTGGTGGGGGGTGCAGATCGTCCGCGCCGACACACCCGTCGAGTCGGATCCGGCGCTGTCGAGGTCCCTGGAAGCGGCCATCGCCGGCTGTCTCGAATACCTGGAGAACGCCCTACTCGCCGCCGTACCCCGGGACCCGGAGCAGCCGGTGCCCGCACCCGGGCTCGCCGACCCGCCGGTCGTCGCCGACCCGACGGTGCTGCTCAGCCGGCTCGGGCAGCACTACGCCGGCCAGGTCATCACCGCCCGCCTCACGCGGACTGGGTGTCAGCTCTGGTTGGCCGAGCGGGACGGTGTCCGCCCGCTCGCCCGAGCCGCCACGGTCGCGGACGCGGTCGCCGCCCTGCGCCTGTGACGCGTTCGCCTCGTCCGGGCTGCGCCCGGCGGCTGGGATGAGCGCTGGTCACGCCTTAGGATCGGCGGGTTGCCGGTGACACCGGAGGCACGGGGAATGGCGGTGCGAGGAGCGGTGATGACCCTGTTACGGGACGTGATCGAGATTCCGACGTCGGTCGGTGACGGCGACTTCGTCGTCCGTGCCGCTGAGGGCGCGGACCTGCGCCGGTACGTCGTCACCGACCAACTCCGGGACAACTTCGCCGAGGCGCTGCGCCGCATCGGCCACGCCGTCACCACCGGCCGCTCGCAGGCGATGTTCCTGCACGGGTCGTTCGGCTCCGGCAAGTCGCACTTCATGGCCGTGCTGCGGGAGATACTTCAGCACAACCCGGCAGCGCGGGAAGTACGCGGCCTGGCCGAGCCGGTCCTCGCCGCCGACTCCTGGCTGCGCGACCGGAAGCTGCTCAACCTCACCTTCCACATGCTCGACGCGCGCTCGGTTGAGCAGGCGATCCTGGAGGGCTACCTCAACCAGATAACCGCCCTGCACCCGCAAGCACCCGTTCCCGCCGTACACCGGTCGGACGCGCTGCTCGACGACGCGGCGCGGCTGCGCGACCGGATGGGCGACGAGGCGTTCTTCGCGGCGCTGCACGACGCCGGCGGCGCTCCCGCCGCGGCCGGCGGCGGCCTCGCCGCGCACATCGCGCGGGCTGCCGGCTGGACCCCGGACATGTACGCCGCGGCGGCGGCCGCGCCGCCCGGCACCGAGCAGCGGGACCGGCTGGTCAGCGCACTGACCAGCACGTTCTTCACCGGTGCCGTCCGCAGCGGGGAATACCTCGACCTGGACACCGGCCTCGCGGTGATCACCCGGCATGCCAAATCCCTCGGGTACGACGCGATGGTGCTCTTCCTCGACGAGCTGATCCTGTGGCTCTCCACGAAGATCAGCGACCACGTCTTCGTCAACACCGAGGGTGCCAAGCTCAACAAGCTCATCGAGTCCGCCGACGCGACCCGGCCGTTGCCGCTGATCTCGTTCGTGGCCCGGCAGCGCAACCTGGAGGACTTCCTCGGCCCCCAGGTCGGCGGCACCGAACGGGAAGCCCTCGCGCACGTCATGCGCAGCGTCCAGGGCCGGTTCGGTGAGATCGCCCTCGCCGACACGAACCTGCCCGAGATCACCGAGAAGCGGCTCCTCAAGCCGCTGACCGATGAGGGTCGGGCAGTGCTCGACAACGCCTTCGCCGCCGTCAAGGGCAACCGGGAGGTGTGGGACGCGCTGCTGCTCGGCGCCCAGTATGGTGACGCCGGCATCGGCTCCGACGCCGCCGCGTTCCGCAAGCTCTACCCGTTCTCGCCGGCGCTTGTCGCCACCCTGGTCGCGCTGTCGCAGGCCTTGCAGCGGGAACGTACCGCGCTGAAGGTGATGACCGAGCTGCTCGTCGCACGGCGGGACACTCTCCAGGTCAACGACCTGATCGGGGTGGCGGCGCTCTTCGACCCTCTCGTCCTGCACGGTGAGCTGCCCGACCGGCCCAAGCTCAAGCAGCTCTTCCAGGCCGCCCGCACGCTGTATGTGCAGAAGTTGCGGCCGATCCTGCTCAACCTCAACAGCATCAACGAGGAGCAGGCCGCCACCCACCAGCAGTTCCAGCTCGACGACAAGCTGATCAAGACGCTGCTGCTCGGTGCGCTGGTGCCCGAGGTGCCGGCCCTGCACAGCCTCACCGCCGCCAAGCTGCACGCGCTCAACTTCGGCTCGATCACCTCGCCGATCCCCGGCTACGAGCGGCAGATCGTGCTCAACCGGCTCAACCGGGTCGCCGACAGCGCCGGTGAGCTGCACCTGACCACGACCCCCGACCCGGTCGTCACCCTCAAGCTGCACACCGTCGACTACGACAAGCTGCTCGACCTGGTCCGCGAGGACGAGGCCAACAACACCGGCGTCCGGCAGCAGCTCATTCGGGAGCTGGTCAGCGCCGAGATGGGCATCGCCGGCAGCGAGGGCCAGCTTGGCGAACTGCTCCACTCCCGGGCCTGGCGTGGCCGGTCGCACACCATCCAGGTCAAGTTCGGCAACGTCCGCGACCCCGACACGATGCCGGTCTCCGCGCTGATTGCCACCGGCGACGCATGGCGGATCGTCATCGACTACCCGTTCGACCCGCAGGGCTACGAGCGCAGCGCCGACCGCGCCCGGATCGAGCGCCTGGAGCGGGGCTCGAAGACCGTCTTCTGGCTGCCCTTCTATCTCACCGATGAGCTGCTGGGTAAGGTCGGTCAGCTCGCGAAGATCAACTATCTGCTCGGCAACGGCACCGGCGACCGGCTCAACTCGCTCGCCGCCGACTGGCCCCTCGCCGACCGGCAGCAGGGCCGGGTCTACCTCCAACAGCGGCAGACCCAGCTGCGCGGCACGCTGATCAGCGCCCTCATGCAAGCGTACGGGTCGGCAACATCCCGCGGCTCCGACGTGCAGGACGACACCATCGGCGTGTTCCACACCCTCGCCGAAGGTCTGCACGTCGGCGACCCCCGCGGCGGCACCCTGACCGAGGCGTTCACCAACCTCACCGGCGAACTTCTGGCCTGGTCCTACCCGGGCCGTCCGGCCATGCCGGACGACGAGAAGCCCGTCACCCGCAGCGAGATGGCGAAAATCATCGAGTACGCCAGGCAGGCCGCCGCCGACCCCGCCCGGGGTGTCAGCGTGCCCAACCCGGCCGACCAGCGCATCCTCCGCCGCGTCTGCAACAACCTGCGCCTGGGCGAGCTGATCGACGGCCGGTACGTGCTGAACATGACCACCTGCCGTTGGAGCAAGCACCTGCTCCAGGCCGCCGCCAACGAGGGTTACACCGACCACTTCCCGGTGCACGTGCTGCGTCGGCTCATCGACGAGCCCGCCGCGTTCGGCTTCGACCGGGACCTGCAAAACCTGATCATTCTGGTCTTCGGCCTGGAGCAGCAGCTCGCCTGGTACCAACACAGCGGCAAGATCGATGTCACGAACGTTGCCGCCGTTCGGGACGGTGAGATGGAGCTGCGGCACCCGCCGATGCCCGACGAACAGGCCTGGAACGCGGCGGTCCTCCGGGGTGCCGCGCTCTTCGGCGGCGTGCTGCCCGCCTGGCGGACGCCCGCCAACCTGGGCGAGCTGGCCGGCACGCTGCGTCGGGCGGCGGGCGCGCGGCAGAAGCCCGCCGGTGACCTCGTGCAGGCCCTGGAAGCCCACGCCGACGTGCTGGGGCTCGACAGGTCGGCGCTCACGGGTCGGCTCGCCACCGCCCGGCGGGCGGCCCGGCTCGTGACCGACCTGGCCGTCGAGCGCGACGATGTGGTGCTGGTCGAGACGTTGGCGCGCGCCGACCTCGGCGACGTCGACGACCAGGCCGTCGGCGAGGTGCTCAGCCAGGCGGGAGACATCACCAAGGCGTTGGCCCAGGGCCACCAGTGGCCCCTGCTCCAGGCGATCGCCGCCCGCGCCGGCCACGACGACCGGGCACGAGTGATCATCGAGCAGTTGCAGAGCGTCGGCCGGCACGAACAGCACGGACAGGACCTGGTCGACGCCCTCCAATCGGCCTCTGCGGCATCTGCGGCACTCCTCGCCGCCGACCAGCCGAAACAGCCGACCGCGCCGGCGAGTGGCAGCGATGCCACCGTGAACGGCTTCGGCGCGACCCCGAGCGCCACCGGTTCGGTTCCGGGTGTCGCGGGCGCTTCGGTGCCGACCCAGCAGCCTGGTCGGACCCCCGAAACGGCGGCGCTGCCTGGCGCAGGCAGCGTCGAGGTAGGGGGCGCGAGGTCGACGTCGGTGCCGGGTGGCAGCGGGTCGGTCGGCGTTGCTGCCCGGCGGCACGAGGTCAGCGACGTGGCCAGCTGGGAGAAGATCGCCGCCGAGATCGCGGCCGAGGTTGCCGCAGGACGGCGCGTCACGGTCAGTTGGGAGACCCAATGACCGGGACGCGCACCTCTGCCCCTCGTCGCGCGGGGACGCAGTCGTGAGCGCGCCCGTCGCCGCAGCCCAGCCGGACGCAGTCCGCCGCAAGATCGAAGCGTGGCTGGCGGAAAACGACCGCGCGGAGACCATCGCGCTGACCGCCCGACCCGAGTGGTCGGCCGAACCGGTGCTCACCATCGGCGACACCCCGGTCCGGGTGGTCCCATGTCCCACCCCGCTGGCCGCCCGCGCAGCCCTGCACGACCGGTCCGACGGTGAACGGCTGGTGCTGCTCACCGAGCTGACGGACAGCGAGTTGGGCGACGGGCTCCTCGCCCACCTCAGCAAGCAGACCGTCCGCAAGATCGACCCGTGGGATCTGGTCCGGCAGATGTTCGGCGGGGTGAACGCCCTCGACCCCACCCTGGTCCGGGTCGGCCGCTGGGTCGCCAACGCCCTCACCGACCACACCCCGGCGGACGGGTGGCCCGCCCCACCCGGCGCGATCCTCACCCGTGACCACGCGTTGCGCAGCCTCACCTCGGAACTGCTCGATCTGCCGCCCGCCGAACTGGACGACAGCGGGTTGGTGCAGTGGAGCACCGACGCCCGGCGGCAACTGCGCTTCACCACGCTGCCGGACGCCGTCGCCGACGGCATCACCACGTACCTGACCGGGACCGCCGGCCGTGCTGCCGTTCCGGTCATGGCCGCCGTCCGGGCCGGGCACGGGGTCGACGTCATCGCGCTGGGGCTCCTGGCCGGGCTGCTCTGGCCCGCCCCCACCGAGAAGGTCGCCGAGGTGGAGGCGGCGGTCGGCCGTACCCGCCTGGAACCCCGGTTCGGTGGCCTTCGGCTCACGTCACACCAGGCCAAGGCACTGCACGAGGCGGCAGAGGCGTGGGTCTACCGGACTGTCGACTCCGGGCCCACCGGACGAGACGAGGCGATGCGGATGCTGCGGCGGGCGGAAGCGATCGCCGCCGACGTGGGCATCACCGGTCTGCTCGGGGCGTCGGCCGTCCTGCCCAGCGGCTTTGTCCAACGGCTGCGTGCCTTCGCCGACGCCGTACGGCTCGCCGTGCCAGCCGGAACCACGGCGCTGCCCGCTGCCGTTGCCCGCGCGCAGTCGGCACTTGCCACCGTAGAGGCACACCGGGCCGCCGATCCCCGCCGAGTGGAGACCGCCCGGATGGCCGTACGCCTGCTGCGCTGGCTGCACACCACCGACGGTCCCGCACCGGCCACCCTGCTCGACGCGCTGCACCGGCAGGTCCGCCAGGACGGCTGGGTGGACCGGGCACGGCTCGACGTCTTCACCGGCGACCCCGACCCGCAGGTCGCCGAGGCGTACCGCCTGTTGCACCGTGCTGTCGACGTGCGCCGATCCCGCCACGACCAGCAGTTCGCCACGCTGCTCGCCGCCGCGACCAGCGCCGAGACCGAGCCCGGCGCGCTGCTGCGCGTCGAGGACGTGCTCGACCGTGTCGTCCAGCCGGTCCTTGACCACGGCCGCCGGGTGCTGCTGCTCGTCATGGACGGCATGGGTGTCGCCGCCGCCACCGAGCTGGCCGAGTCGGTCACCCGGACCGGCGCCTGGGTCGAGCTCAGCCTTGACGGCGGGCCGCGGACCGGGGCGCTGGCGGCACTGCCGACCGTCACCGAGGCCAGCCGATGCAGCCTGCTGAGCGGACGGATCGCCGCAGGCCGTCAACAGGCCGAACGGAAGGCATTCCAGGAACGCTTTCCCACCGGCCGACTGCTGCACAAAGCCGCATTACGGGCCGGTGCCGGGGCAGCCCTGGACCCCGAGGTGCTCGCGGCCCTTGACGACCCGTCGATCCCGTTGGTCGCCGCCGTTGTCAACACGATCGACGACGCGCTGGACCGCAGCGAACCGGGCACCACCGTCTGGGGGGACGACACCATCACCGCCGTCGGCGACCTGCTTACCTCTGCGGCGGACCGGGTGGTCATCCTCGTCTCCGACCATGGCCATGTCGTGGACCGTGGCCCAGACGGGGTCACCCTGCCCAGCGGTAGCGGCGAAAACCGGTGGCGCCCGCCGACCGAAGCGGCCGGAGACTCCGAGGTGGCCGTTACCGGCAGCCGGGTGGCGCTCGGAGCCGGTTCCATTGTCCTGCCTTGGCGGGAAGACGTGCGCTACGGGCCGCGTAAAGCGGGCTACCACGGCGGCGCTTCCCCCGCCGAAGCGGTCATCCCGCTGCTCGTGCTGAGCGCAGGCGACGACCTCGCCGTACCCGGGTGGGCGGGCGCGCCGGTGGCCAGCCCCGACTGGTGGCGCGAACCGCTGCCGGAGACGCCACCGGCGTCGGCCCACCCGACGCAGGCGACCCGACGTCGTGCACGTCGGCCGGTCGAAGAGCCGCCGACCGGTCTCTTCGACCTCGCGCCAACAGGTGCGGCTGCCGTTTCTCAGCCCGAGCACGCCGCGCCTGACCTCGTGACGGCGCTGCTCGCCAGCGACCGCTATGCACAGCGGCGAGACCCTCGCCTGCCGCTGGCCGACGAACGGGTCGCCGCGCTGCTGGGCACACTGATCGCCAGTGGTGACCGGGCGACCCTGGACACTCTCGCCGCTCGATCCGGCGTACCAGCACACCGGATCAACGGCACGGTCACCGCGTTGCGCCGGCTCCTCCAAGTCGAGGGCTACCCGGTGATCACCGTCGACGCGGACGGCCGGACCGTCCACCTCGACCGCAGGCTGCTGATTGAGCAATTCGAGCTGGAGCAGCGGTGACGGTGGAGATTTCCGCTCGTCGCCGCCGGGACATCATCGACGCGCTACGCCGGGGTGCCGTCCCGAGCAACGGGCTCGACGCGCTCGCGGTCGGGCTCGACCGGTTCACCGCCGCACTGGACGACGACCTCGCGCGGGTCGCCGACGGCGGCAGTGTCTTCAAGGCAGTCCGGGGCGAGTACGGCGCTGGCAAGACCTTCTTCACCAGATGGCTGGCCGAGCGCGCCAAGCGGCGAGGATTCGCCGCCGCGGAAGTCCAGATCTCGGAGCTGGAGACGCCCCTGCACCGGATGGAGACCGTCTACCGACGGCTGGTCGAACACCTCAGCACGGAACAGTTCATGCCGAGTGCGTTCCGTCCCGTCCTCGATGGTTGGATCTTCGCGTTGGAGGAGGACGTGCTCGCCGCCGGTACGGTCGCAGAGGACGACGCGCCGGGGCTCGACCGTGCGGTGAACGACCTGTTGGAGCGCCGGCTGGGCGACATTTCCCGCAGCACGCCGAGCTTTGCTGCGGCTCTGCGCGGTTATCGGGCTGCCAGCGCTGCCGGTGACCACCTCACCGCCGACGGGCTGGCGGCATGGCTCGGTGGTCAGCCGCACGTCGCGGCCTCCGCCCGGCGCGCTGCCGGGGTCAAGGGTGACCTCGACCATTACGGCGCGCTGAGCTTCCTGCAGGGTCTGTTGACCGTTCTGCGCGACAGTGGGCACCATGGGCTGCTGCTGGTGCTCGACGAGGTCGAGACCCTGCAACGGGTACGCTCCGACGCCCGGGACAAAGCGCTGAACGCTCTCCGACAGCTCATCGACGAGATTCATGCTGAACGATTCCCGGGCCTGCTGTTGGTGATCACCGGAACACCCGCGTTCTTCGACGGTCCGCAGGGCGTTCAACGCCTGCCACCTCTTGCGCAACGGCTCGCCACCGACCTTGGCCCCGACCCGCGCTGGGACAACCCCCGGGCCACCCAGCTCCGACTGTCCGGCTTCACCATCGACGCTCTGGTGGAGCTCGGCACCAGGGTCCGAGACATCTACGCCAGCGCCCAGGTCAACGCGCGAGTCGACGACGAATACCTGGCCACCCTGGCCCGCGCCGTGACTGGTGCCCTGGGCGGGGAGGTCGGAGTGGCACCCCGCGTCTACCTCAAGAAGCTCGTCGCGGACGTCTTCGATCGGGTGGATCAGTTCGCCGACTGGGAACCACTGCGGCACTACGCACTGACGGTGCGAGCCGACGAGCTGACCGAGGTGGAACGCAATGCCGCCGCTCGGGCTGACGACATCGAACTGACGATCTGACATGCTGCCCGACCTGGATCCGGTCGTGGTGCACCACGTGGTCAACACCCTCGGCTGGCGGGATCTCCGCCCCCTGCAGCGGGCTGCGGTTGAGCCGGTGCGCGGCGGTCAGGACGCCCTCCTGCTGGCACCGACGGCAGGAGGAAAAACCGAGGCGGTGATGTTTCCACTGCTGTCCCGAATGGCTGAGCACCAGTGGACCGGCACGTCCGTTCTCTACCTCGCCCCGCTCAAGGCGCTGCTCAACAACCTGCAACCCCGGCTGGAACAGTACGCCGGGTGGCTCGGACGGCGGGTGGCCCGGTGGCACGGGGACGTCGGCGCATCACAGCGGCGGGCGGTGCTCTTCGAGCGGCCGGACGTCCTGTTGACCACCCCTGAGTCACTGGAAGCCATGCTGGTCAGCGTCAACGTCGATCACCGACAGTTCTTCGCCGGCCTGCACGCGGTCGTCGTCGACGAGGTGCACGCGTTCGCCGGAGACGACCGGGGCTGGCACCTGCTGGCCGTCCTGGAGCGACTGACCCGGGTGGCCGGCCGACCGCTGCAACGGATCGGCCTTTCCGCGACCGTCGGGAACCCGAACGAACTGCTCGCCTGGCTCCAGGGCGCCGGTGGTGGCAACCGCCCGGCCCGGGTGGTGGCGCCCGACGTGGCCCAAACCGTTGGTCGTCCGCCGCCTGGCGAGATCGAGTTGGACTACGTGGGATCACTTGTCAACGCCGCTGCCGTGATCGCACGTCTGCATCAGGGCGAAAAGCGCCTCGTCTTCTGCGAATCCCGGCAGACCGTGGAGGAGTTGGGGCAGCTACTGCGGGCACAGGGGGTCACGACGTTCCTCTCCCACGCGTCCCTCTCCGTCGACGAGCGTCATCGGGCGGAGCAGGCATTCACCGAGTCCCGGGACTGCGTCATAGTCTCGACCAGCACTCTCGAACTCGGTATCGACGTCGGCGACCTGGACCGCGTGATCCAGATCGATTCGCCAGCGACTGTGGCGTCCTTCCTGCAACGGCTCGGGCGCACCGGTCGTCGTCCTGGAAGCAGTCGAAACTGCCTGTTTCTGACAACCGGCGGTCAGCCCCTCGTGCAGGCGGCCGCTCTTCTCCTGCTCTGGTCACGTGGATGGGTGGAGCCGGTCACCGCGCCTCCGGAGCCTCGACACATCGTCGCTCAGCAGCTGCTCGCGCTCTGCCTGCAGGAGCATCGGATCGGGGACGAGACCTGGGCCCACGCCTGGAACGGGTTCGGCCCATTCGGGGAGACCGCCCGGCCGATCGTGCGACACCTGGTCGAGCACGGCTACCTGGAGCAGGACGACGGCATGCTCTTTATCGGATCCGCGGCCGAAGCACGGTTCGGTCGTCGTCACTTCATGGAGATGACGGCCGTCTTCACCGGGCCGCCGGAGTTCACCGTCCTCCTGGGGCGCAGTGAGCTGGGCCGGATCGACCCCAGCCTGCTCACCGAGGAGGTTCAAGGTGAGCGCCGGCTGTTGCTGGGCGGCCGGAGCTGGCGGGTCACGTACATTGACTGGCGCCGGCGGCGATGTTTTGTCGAACCCACCGATGGTGGGGGACGCGCCCGTTGGTCGGGCACCGGCTGGGCGTACCGCGGCTACCCGCTCTCCCAGGCGATGCGGGAGGTACTGCTGGCAACAGACCCGCCCGTCGCGCTGACCCGCCGCGCGCTGACCCGGCTCGCTCAGGAGCGCGAGGATAAGCTTCACCTCGTGCATCCCGGCGGCACTGTCATCCTCCGCGAGGACAACGGCGACCTTCGCTGGTGGACCTGGGCGGGTTTCCGAGCGAACGCGACGCTGACAGCGACCCTCAGCGAGGTCGTCGACCCGGTGGAACGATTCGACGGCAACAGCATCCGGCTGCGGGAAAATGTCACGCCCGCCAGTTGGCGGACGCTCACCGCCGACGCGGCCACCCGACTCTGCCTGCCGGAGATCAACGACAAGGCTCTCGACGGTCTCAAATTCGGGGCGGCACTGCCCAGGCACATGGCGACGGCGACGCTCGCCGCGCGCCTGGCCGACCTGGACGCGGCGGCATCGGTGTTGGACGAACCTGTCCGCTTTGTCCAGCTGTGATGAGGCATGTTCAGCGGCGGGGCGTCTCGCTGGCGATGGTCGCCTCCCGGGGCAGCGCTGCGGCCCGCAGCGACCAGTCCAGCGCGTAGTCGGCGATCTCCTCCCAGCCGGGCGCTCCGACCGTGAAGTGCGACCGGCCGGGAAACTCCTCGTACGCGGTGAGGGCCCGGGACTTCTGGTACAGCCCCGCGTTGGCGCGGACCACCGACGCCGGCACCACGTGGTCTTGACCGCCGGCCATCAGTAGCAGCGGCGCGCGGTCGACGCGTCCGGTGTCGACGCGGGCAGGTGAGCGGGGGTCGACGTTGGCGAACGCACCCTCGAAGAACACCCGTCCCGCGCCGGGAACGGCGTAGCGCTGCCAGGCCCGGTCGGACTCCTCGCGGCTGAGCGTGTTGCCGAAGGTGTAGGCGAAATCGTCCTGGGTGAACGGGACGGCCTTGCCGCGGTTGGCGGGGCTGCGCAGGATCGGGAAGCCGGAGCGCAGCTGGCTCAACGGCACCTTGAGCACCCCCTTGATCGCCGCCGGATGCACCCCCACCACCGCCGCGCCGAGGCCCCGGTCGGCGAGGACCTGGGCGAAGAGCCCACCGAACGAGTGACCCATGATGATCGGCGGTCGCGGGAGTGCCCGGATGATCCGGTCGTAGTGGGCGACGATCGTGGCCATGCTCTGCTCGGCGATCGGGCTGGGATCGTCGCGCAACTGCTCCACGGACCGGTCCATGCCGGGCCAGGCGGGGGCGATGACGTGCATGCCGCGCTCGGTGAACCGATCGGCCCACCCCTCCCAGCTTCGCGGGGTCATCCAGAGTCCGTGGATCAGCACGACCGTGTCGACCTGGCTCTGCGGTGTGGCACCCATCGTGTCCTCCCGGTATCGCCGCGTCCGGCGGCGCGCTTACCCGCTGCCGTCCCCGCAATGCCTAGCGTCGGGGGGTGATGACTCAGGGGCATATTGATGACTCAGCGGCATCACGCTCGTCGCGGTCCTCGCCCGCCTGCCCCTCACTCTCCGTGCCCCTCCGGGCCTGACGGCCTCACCAAGACCTTCGGTACGGTCGCCGCGGTCGACGGGCTGAGCCTGCGGGTGCAGTCCGGTGAGGGTGGCGTTCCCACGGTCCGCGCTCGCCGCGGCGGGCATCGCGGCGGAGGTGCCGGCCGAGAACGGTTGGCTGCTCGGCGAGTGAGCGGCCCGGCTCAGGCGGTCGGCGGTGGGGTGGCGAGCTGGTCGACGACCACCAGGCTGCTGCCGGGCCGGACCTCGGCGAGCAGTTCCCGCTGGCCGCTGCGGGTGACCCGGATGCAGCCGTTGGTGGTGTTCTCGCCCAGGTCGTCGTCGTTGTGCCAGGAGTGCAGGCCGATGTGCGCGCCGCGCAGCCCGGTGGGCACCGCCTCCGGGTCGTCGGGGATCGAGCCGAGGGCGTAGATGTCCACCCCGCCGTACACCTCCTCGGGCGGCGGGGTGCGACCCAGGATGAAGGTGCGTCCGAGCGGCGTCTCCTGCCCCGACTGGCCGAGGCTCGTCTCCCACGAGCGCACCGCCTTGCCGGCCCGGTACCAGGTGAGCCGGTGCACCTTGCGCTCCACCACGATCTGATCGCGCAGCGCCACGGTGTCGAACCCGCCCGGGGGCAGCCAGGCCAGGCGTCGGTTGGCCGAGGGCAGCAGGACGGCCGTCCAGCCGGTTCGCCGCTGGGCGATCGGCACGGTCAGTTCGACACCGGCGAGCGTCGGTTCGAGAAAGGCCAGCGGCCGGCCTCCCGGGGCGTCGTACGCGGCGATCCGGCGGGTCGGGTGTACGCCCTCGGTCAGCGGCGCGATGTCCATCGTGGCCGGGTCGGCCGGGAAGCCCTTCGGCGCGGGGTCGTAGTCGAGCACCGGCAGCCCGTCCGGGGCGGGTGCGGCCGGCGGGACCGACTCCTGAAGGCTCTGCTCGATACTGCTCGGAGTCGGGTCGGCGGCCACCACGTGCTGGCCCTCGGGGGCCGTCGAGTGTGGGGTGAGAGCCTGGCCGACCAGCAGCGCGGCGACCAGCAGCACGGGTACGGCGACCGCGCCGACGATCCAGCCGGCGCGACGACGGTACGGGGATATTCGGTCAAACGGCACCAAACTACTTTATGGGGGTGGATGGTCCAGGACCCCCGGTTCGGCGATACCCGCCGGCCGGATGGGCATGCGTCACTGCGCGTCACCTAGGCGGGCGCGCACAACGCGCCGCGACTCCACTTGGTTCGATCGCGGGCCCAGAATTTTTCCCGCCGGATGATCCGCGCGCCCCGCCGGTCCGTACTGGATGGGGGAGCAGGGGTCGGCCGGTGGTACGCCGCCGCGAGACGATCGAGGAGCAGATGGCCCGGGCAAAGCAGAACCAGAAGGCCGCCGAGGTCCGGACCAGCACCAGCAGTCGGGGGGTGCGGATCCGGTCCCGCTCAGCGACCATGTTGCTGATCGCGTCGATGCTCGCCGCGTTCTGGGCGGCGACCATGCTGACCGGCGCCGGTCAGATGGCGTACGCGTACGGCTTCTTCTTCACCGAGTTCTTCGCCGGCGTGATCGCCCTGGTGTCGCTGAGTCTCACCGTGATGCTGGGTCTGGTCGCCACCGACCGGCTGGTGCTGAACATCTCGCACCGCGTACTGATGCAGTCCGCGCACCGCGCCACCGGCGTCCTGGGCGTGGCCGGACTGTTCTTCCACGTCCTCACCAAGATCGCCACCGGTCGGGCGGCGGCGACCGACTCGCTCGTGCCGTTCATCGGCGGCCGGGGGCTCTACGTCGGCCTCGGCACGGTGGCCGCCCTGCTCATGGTCAGCGTGATCTGGACCGGCATCATCCGGGCCCGCTTCGCCGGCGTCGGTCCGAAGTGGCTCTGGCGGGCCCTGCACTCCGCCGCGTACCTCGCCTGGCCCTTCGCGATCCTGCACGGCCTCAACGCCGGTCGGGCCGCGGCGTCCTGGGTGGTGCTCAGCTACCTCGCCTGCGTCCTGCTGGTCGTGCTGGCGCTGCTGGTCCGGCTCTCGGTCACCATCGGCCGGCGCAGCCGCGAGCAGCACCAGGCCGCCGTGCGCAACGCGGCGCTGGCCGGGCGGGGCACCGAGGAGGGCCGCGGGCGCTCGCTGCTGGCCGGACTGGGCCGCCGCCGCGAGACCAGCGAGGACAAGCGCCCGGCCTGGGCGGAGTCCACCACCGCCACCTGGACGGCACCGGCCGGCCCGCGGCGGCGCGGCCCCGAGCGGTTCACCGTTCCGGTGGTGCCCGAGCCCGGATCGCTGGTCGAGTCGACCCGGCCCAGCCGGCGTCGCCGGGACGAGGAGCCGGCGGCCCGGCAGGACGTCGACCGGTCCACGCGCGGCCGGCGCGACGAGGTGGAGACGACGGCGACCCGCCGCTCCGCGCGCCGCAGCGCGGACGAGGAGACCACCTCGACCCGTCGCCGTCGCGCCGAGGAGCCGGCGGCCGAGCGGAGCAGTCGTCGGTCCCGCTCCGAGGACGAGGACGCCCGCTACTCGGCGCCGCCCCAACGGGCCGTCGAGGAGCCCGAGGAGCCGTGGGACAGCCCGCGCCGCTGGCAGGCCGCCGGTCCGGTCTCCGCCGGCCCGATCTCCGCCGAGCCGATCTCCGCCGGCCCGATCTCGGGTGGTCCCATCTCGGCGGCGCCGCGCAGCGGCAGCGGCCGGCACAGCGCCGAGGACGACCTGCCGGAGGAGCCGGACTACTGGCGTCCGCCGGTCCGGTACGTCCCCGAGGAGGTGCCGCCGCCCGTCGACGACACCCCGACCCTCGTCGACCTGGCGTCGCGGCGAGCCCGACGGGCCGCCGGCGAGGGCCGGTCCGCCAAGCGCCGCAAGGCCAGCGCGGACGCCGTGGACGGGGCGTACTGGGCCGGACTGCGGGGTGAGGCGAAGTGATGCGGACGGCCGTGCCCCCGGTGGCCTGCGTCGGTGAGCCTCGACTGACCGCCGGCTTCGCCGAGTTCGGTCGCCTCGACCTGGCCGCGCACGAGGAGGTGCACGGGCCGATCGGCCCGATGGAGCCGGCGCAGCTCCTCCGGCTCGCCGAGGGCATGCAGCTCAAGGGCAAGGGCGGCGCGGGCTTCCCGTTCGCCCGCAAGCTGCGCGCCGTGCTGGAGTCCTGCGAGCGGCAGGACCTCGCCGCGGTGGTGGTGGTCAACGCCACCGAGGGGGAGCCGGCGAGCTGGAAGGACAAGGTGCTGCTGACCCGCGCCCCGCACCTGATCCTCGACGGCGCGGCGCTGGCCGCGTACGCGCTGGACGCCGACGAGATCGTCATCGGCGTGGCGGACGACGGGGTCGGCCGGGACTCGCTGATGGATGCCCTCGACGAGCGTCGGATGCCGGTTCCGACCACCATCGTCACCGTGCCGCACCGGTTCATCTCCGGCGAGGGCGGCGCCTTGGTCAACGGGATCAACGGGCTGCCACACATCCCGCCCGGCACCAAGAAGCGCTCCAGCGACTCGGGGGTCAGTGGCCTGCCCACCCTGCTGTCCAACGCCGAGACGTACGCCCAACTCGCCGTCGGCGCGCGACTCGGCCCGTACGAGTACGCGGCGCTCGGCACCGACGACGAACCGGGCACCGTGCTGCTCACCGTGACCGGCGCGGCGGCCCGTCCGGCCGTGGTGGAGTGCACCGCAGGCATGCCGCTGCGCGACGTCCTCGACCTGTGCGAGGTGCCGGACGTCCAGGGCATCCTGATGGGCGGCTACCACGGCAAGTGGATCACTCCGGAGGCGGCGGAGAAGGCCGAGGTCTCCCGCAAGGGCCTGGCAGCGGTCGGCGGCACCCTCGGCGCCGGCATCATCATTCCGGTCGGGGTCGACACCTGCCCGCTCGGCGAGGCCGCGCAGGTGGTCCGCTACCTGGCCGGCGAGTCCGCCGGCCAGTGTGGCCCGTGCAAGATGGGCCTGCCGGACCTGGCCCGCGCGGTCGACCTGGCCGTCGCCGGCAGCCAACCGGCCGACGTCGTCCGCGCCGCCGCGGGCGAGGTCAAGGGCCGGGGCGCGTGCAGCCACCCCGACGGTACGGCCCGGTTCGCCCTCTCCGCGATCGAGGTCTTCGCCGAGGACCTGCGACTGCACAGCACCGGCGACGGCTGCGGCCGGCGGGTCAAGGGCGTCATGGGGCTGCCCGGCGCGCCCGACGCCAACCCGCAGAAGCTCACCCTGGACTGGTCCCGCTGCGACGGGCACGGACTCTGCGCGCACGTGGTGCCGGACTTCATCCGGCTCGACGGCAACGGCTACCCCGCGTTCCCGGCCACACCCGTGCCGACCTGGCTGCGCGAGGGCGCCCTCAAGGCCGTCAAGGTCTGCCCGGAACTCGCCCTGCGCCTCGCCAAGGCCGAGTAGGGAAAGGCACTGCTCGCCGGCCGCCGACTGCCCGCGCCGGGCTGGACCGCGCGAGCGCCCCGGCTGACCCGGTCGTGGCCGTCGGTGGCGCTGTTCGTCCCACGCCTCTCCCAGTCGCATCGATCATGAAGTTATTGCCACGACACGCCGAGTTGGCGGGCAATAACCTCATGATCGACAGCGGTACGGGCGGCGGTTAGCGAGGGGACAGGCGGTCTGTTCCCAGGCGGTCCTGGAGGACCTCGGGGACCAGGACGCTGCCGTCGGACTGCTGGTACTGCTCCAGGATGGCCGGGAAGAGGCGGCTCGTGGCCAGGGCGGAGCCGTTGAGGGTGTGCACGAAGCGGGTCTGCTTGCCACCCGGCTCGCGGTAGCGGATGGCCGCCCGGCGGGCCTGGTAGTCGCCGGCCCAGGAGACCGACGAGACCTCCTTGTACTTGCCGGTGCTCGGCATCCACACCTCGATGTCGAGGGTCTTCTTCATCGACGCGCTGGCATCACCGGCCGAGAGCAGCGTGCGCTGGTAGTGCAGGCCCAGCCCCTCGACCAGGCTCTCGGCGTGGGCGAGCATCTCCTCCAACGCCGCGTCCGCCTGCTCCGGCAGGGTGAACTGGAAGATCTCCACCTTGTTGAACTGGTGCCCGCGCACCGTGCCGCGCTCGTCCGAGTGCGACCCGGCCGACTCCCGGCGGTAGCACGGCGTGTACGCGAACGCCTTCAACGGCAGCTTCGCGGTCTCCAGGATCTCGTCCTGGTACGCGCCCAGGATCGCCGTCTCCGACGTGGGCAGCAGGAACTGCCCGCGCGGCGCGGAGGCGGCGTCCAGGTGGTAGACGTCGTCGTAGAACTTGGGGAACTGACCGGCGGCGAACCCGGCCGAGTCCAGCAGGAGGTGCGGCGGGAGCAGGAACTCGTACCCGGCCCTGATGTGCTGGTCGACG
This sequence comes from Micromonospora sp. DT4, assembly GCF_049841675.1. Classification (NCBI taxonomy): domain Bacteria; kingdom Bacillati; phylum Actinomycetota; class Actinomycetes; order Micromonosporales; family Micromonosporaceae; genus Micromonospora; species Micromonospora sp. DT4. The sequence goes on along the minus strand of NZ_JBNCKT010000033.1, from coordinate 18,424 downwards.
AAGTAGTTGAGCAGCGCCCACTCCAGCCGGGCGCCGATCCCCGTGTAGATCCAGAAGCCGGAGCCGCCGAGCTTGACGCCGCGCTCGTAGTCGACGAGACCGAGCGCGCGGGACAGCTCCACGTGGTCGCGGACCTTCTCGATCGCCGGAGGCGCACCGAAGGTCTTGACGACCCGGTTCGCCTCCTTGCCGCCGGCCACCACGTCGTCGCTGGGCAGGTTCGGCAACTCGCTCATCGCGTCACGCAGCCGGGCCTGCACCTCGTCCAACTGGGACTCCAGCTCGGCGAGCTGCTTACGCTCCGCCTCGGGGGCGGTGACCTGCGGCTCGGTGCCCGTGCGCTTCGCCTGCGCGTACGCCCGGGCCTCCGCCTTGCGGCGCTGCCGCTCGGCGTCGATCTCCGTGATCAGGGCGCGGCGTTCCTGGTCGAGTCGCTGGATCTCGTCCAGGGAACGGGTGACCTCGGCGGGATCCAGTCGCTTCGCCAGCGCGGTCGCCACCGCCTCGCGGTCCTTCCGGATCAACTCCATGTCGAGCATGCTGCTCCGTACGCCTCCGTCCGGGGTTCACTGGTGAACCATCAGATGCTACCGTCGCGCACGTTTCCACCCGGCTACGGGGAGCGCGAGGGGTTTCTACAACCGGATCGGCATCAACACGGAGAAGGTGTCCTCGTCGTCCGGGCGGCGTACGGCCAGCGGGGCGATCGGCCCGTCCAGCTCCAGCACCAGTTGTGGGCCGCCGGCCGCGTCCAGCGCGTCGAGCAGGTACTCGCCGTTCACCCCGAACCGCAGTCCGTCGACCGGGTCGGCTGTCGCGTCGGCCTCCGGGTCGGCTGTCGGGCCCGACGCGGACAGCTCGGCGGGGTGCAGCAGTCGCAGGCCACCCGAGTCGTCGAGGCCCAGGACGGAGACCGCCAGCGGCGTGCCGGCGTACTCGCGGGCCAGCGTGGGGGCGGCCGGGTCGCGCAGCGCGGCGCGCAGGGCCACCACGTCGACCGGGATGCGGTACGCGGCCGGCCGCGCGCCGACGGCCTCGCGTAGCAGCCGCCGGTAGTCCGGGAAGTCGTCCGGCAGGGCGGTGCCCGTGAGCGTCCGGCCGGCCACCGTCACCCGCAGCTCGGGGCCGGCCACCGTCAGCCGTACCGGCCCGTCGTCGGTGTCCAGCAGCCGGCGCAGCCGGTCGACGAGGTCCACCGGCACCAGCACCCGCGCGGGCGGCCCGTCGACGGCCGCCCCCGCCCGGGCCAGCGCGAGGCGGTGCCGGTCGGTGGCGACCAGCCGCACACCGTCCGGCTCGACGTCGAGCAGCATCCCGGACAGGGCCGGCAGCTCGGGGTCGACGCCGACGGCGAAGCGCACCGCGTCGAGCGCGGCGGCCAGGCCGACGGGGGAGAGGAGCAACGTGGTGACCACGGCTCGGACCGGGTCTACCAGGGTCCGCAGCCGCGTGATCTCGCGGCGGGCGTCGGCGAGCCCGTCGGCCAGCCGGCGCAGGTGCGCGTCGAGCAGCCGGTGCACCTCGGCCGGCTCGGCGCGTACTGCGGCGGCGATGTCCGGCACCGGCATGCCGACCCGGCGCAGCCCCGCGACCAGCCGGGCCGGGGCGATCTGCTCGTCGGTGTACCAGCGGTAGCCGGTCACCGGGTCGACCAGGGCCGGCGTCAGCACGCCCGCCGAGTCGTAGAAGCGCAGCGCGCTGACGGTCAGGCCGCTGGCCCGGGCCAACTCGCCGATGCTGTGCAGGTCGCTCACCACGTCGGGCATCCTGCCCCCTCGACCTGGTCGAGGGTCAAGCGGCCGGCCCCGAGCCCCGCGTCGAGGCCTGCGTCGCCGCGGCCATCTCGTCCCGCTTGAGCACCCGGAAGGTGAGCCCGGCGCGGACCAGCCGGTCGAGCAACGCGTCCCCCATCGCGGTGACCGGGTCGATGGTGGGCAGCGGCATGGTCCAGATGCCCAGCTCCGCCGAGCGGGCCAGCCGGCCGGGCACCGCGCGGACGCGGCGGTCGGTGGGGCGCGGCTCGACCGCCCGGCGGGCACGGGCGGCGCGGCTGGCCTCCCCGGTCCGGGCGAACGCGGTCACCACGGAGTGGTAGGTGCCGCCGGAGAACCGGGCGCCGGCGCGCACGTAGCCGTCCACGGTGATCGGTTCGCCGGCCGGTGGGTGCTTGACGGTGAACCAGACGCCCAGGTCGTGCGGGACGGAATCGAACCCGCAGGCGTGCACCAGCCGGGCGCCCCTGCGGGTCGCCTCGGCGTGGTGGCGGACGTACGTCAGGTCGACGAACTCCGGCTCGCCGGTGATGTCCAGGTAGTCGGTGCCGGCCCGGGCGCAGGCCGCGACCAGCGGCTCCCCGTGGTGGACGAACGGCCCGACGGTGCTGGCGACCACCCGGGCGCTCTGGGCCACCACGCGCAGCGACTCGGCGTCGGTCACGTCGGCGTGCAGCAGCGGCAGGTCGGCCCACGTGCTGTCGATCGCGGCGAGCCGGTCGCGTACGGCGGCGAGGCGACCGGGGCCGCGCCCGGCCAGCGCCCAGCGCAACCCGGGCGGCGCGTGCCGGGCCAGGTACTCGGCCGTCAGCCCACCGGCGAAGCCGGTCGCGCCGAACAGCACCACGTCGTACGCCCGCTCGCCCGTCATTCCCCGAGTCTGCCACCCGCCATCGCCCCGCGCCGATCCCGCGAACGCCGGTCACGGCGTGAACACGGCCCGCACGCACCCGTCGGCACGGTCGGCGAACAACGCGTACCCCCGCGGGCCGTCCCGAAGCGGGAGCCGGTGGGTCGCCAGGTGTTCGGTCCGCAGCTCGTCGCGGGCCATCCGGTGCAGCAGCATCGGTACGTCCCGCAGGTCCGGCCGACGTGCCCCGCGCACCGTGAGCCGCTTGTCGGTGACCGCGCCCAGGGCGAACGCGTCGACGAACCAGTCGGTCCCACCGAGCACCACCACCACGCCGTCCTTGCGGCAGGCGTGCACCGCCTCGCGTACCGGGTCCGGGCGGTCGACACCGGCAAACCGATCGGCGACCGAGCGGGTCGGCGGCGGACCGACCGCGACCACGCACACGTCCGGACCCCGCCCACCGCTGCGTTCGCACAGCTCCGCCGCCACGTCGGTGCGACGGTAGTCCAGCGGCTCCGCCCCGGCGTGCCGTTCGGCCATCCGCAGCCGCGCCTCGTACCTGTCGACGACGAGCACCCGGGCCGCGCCGCGCAGCACCGCCGCCCGGGCGGTCAACTGGCCAACCGCCCCGGCGCCCCAGACCGCCACGACGTCGCCGGGCCGTACCTCGCCCAGCTCAGCCGCCAGCCAACCGGTCGGCGCGGCGTCGGCGGCGAACAGCGCCCGGTCGTCGTCGACCGCGTCCGGCACCCGGAACGCGCCCACGTCGGCGTACGGCACCCGCACGTACTCCGCGTGCCCACCGGCGAAGCCGCCCGCCGCCCGGGGCCGACCGAAGCAGCCGGCATCCGAACGTCCCCAGCCCGGATCGACGCTGGCCACGTCGACGCCGGCGTTGTCGCAGCACGAGTGCCGGCCCTGGCGGCAGTACCAGCAGCCGCCGCACGCCACGCTCGCACCGACCACCACCCGGTCACCGACCCGGTGCCGCCGGATCGCCGGCCCGGTCTCGACCACCTCGCCCACGAACTCCGCCCCCAGCACGTCACCGGTGCTCAGCAGCGGGTCCCGTCCCGCCAGCAGCGGCAGGTCGCCGCCACAGGTGGCGCTGCGGCGGACGCGGACGATGACGTCCCGCTCGTTGCGCAACTCCGGGTCGGGCACCTCGCGTACCGCCAGCTCGTCGGCGGCCACCCAGCACAGCGCCCTCACCCGCGGACCCTCAAGCGGTCCAACGCCGAGCGGTCCGCGCGCAGCACCTCGCCGGCCTCCACGCGCTGCTTGACCTGACGCAGGGTCCGCCGGACCAGCACCCGCGGGTCGTCGCCGACCAGGTGGGCGGCCAGCCCGGCCGCCGCGGTGGCACGGGGCAGTGGCCGGGCGGCGAGTTCGGTGCCCCGGTCACCCGGTGCCCGTCGCACCCGCACCTCCAGCACGCCGTCCAGGCGGCGCAACGGCTCCGGCCACCGGCCGCCGGGAAGCACCTGCTCCGGGGGCCGATCCACGGTCACCACCTCCCACCCGGCCGCGGTCGGGTTCCGGCCCGCGCCGGTCCGGTCGCGCCGCAGGGGTACGCGCAGAAGCCGTGCCGCCCCGGCCCGCGCGCCGCCGCCGAGGGCCGAGCCCGCCCGCGTCAACCGTCTCCTGCCTCGTCCCATCCGTCCTCCCGGTTCACGTGTCCCGATTGTTTGTCGGGCCCGGGTGAAGCGGGCTCGCCCGGAAGGGGTGAACCGGCCCGCGCCGGGTAACCGCTCGCGGACCGGGGGTGGAACGCGGCGGTGGGGGTGGGGCCGGGTGCCGGAACAGCAGGATCACGCGCGGGTCGGCACGGCGGCGGGGCGGCGGGACGAGCAGCCCCTGCTCTCGTCCCGGCTGACGCCGACCGTGCCACCCGAGCCGGTGGTGGCCCGACCCCGCCTGCTGCGCCGCCTCGACGAGGGCGGCGCGGGGCCGGTCACCCTGGTCGCCGCACCCGCCGGGTGGGGCAAGACCACCCTGCTCGCCTCCTGGGTACGGCTGACCGAGCCCGAGCCCGAGCCCGAGCCCGAGTACGCGTCGGCGCCGGCGTGGGTCTCGGTGGAGACCGGCGACGACGGCGACCGGCTCTGGGCGTACCTGGCTGCGGCGCTACGCACGGCCACCGGCGCGGCGGACGACGACCTGGTCGCGCCGCTGCCCACCGGCCCACCGCGCCCCGATCAGCTGGAACTGCTGGCGGCCGGGCTCGCCACCACGCCGCGGCCCGTGCTGCTGGTCCTGGACGACCTGCACCGGATCACCGACCCGGCCGCGCTGAGCGGGCTGGAGTTCCTGCTGCGGCACTCCGAGCAGCGGCTGCGCCTGGTGATCGGCGCGCGGGCCGGCCTGCCGCTGGCTCTGCACCGCCTCCGCCTCGCCGGCGAACTCACCGAGATCGGCCCGGACGACCTGGCCTTCACCGACGACGAGGTGGCCGACCTGCTGACCGCGCACGGCGCGCCGCTGCCGGCCGCCGCGGTACGCCGGCTGCGCGAGCGCACCGGAGGCTGGCCGGCCGCGCTGCGGATCGCCGCGCTGGCGTTGCGGGGGCAGCCCGACCCGGAGCGCTGGGTGGGGCAGTTCGGCGGCGACCAACCGGAGATCGCCGGCTATCTGCACGAAGAGGTGCTGGCCGCGATCGACCCGGCCGACCGGGACCTGCTGCGTCGTACGGCCCTCGCCGAGACCGTCTGCGCCGACCTGGCCGAGGCGTTGACCGGTCGTGCCGATGCCGGGCAGGCGCTGGCCGACCTGGCCGGGGCCGCTGGCCTGCTGCGCCGGGAGGACAGCCGCCCGCCCTGGTATCGCTGTGACCCGCTGCTGGCCGACCTGCTCCGCGCCGAGCTGGCCCGGCTGCCCAACGACGAGTTGCGGGAGCTGCACGCGCGGGCGTCCGACTGGTACGCCGACGCGGGGCGACCGGCGGACGGGCTGCGGCACGCCCTCGCCGCCGGCCGCTGGGACCTGGCCGCCGACCTGTTCGTGGCGCACTGGCCGGAGCTGACCCGCTACGACCACGATCCGGTCGGTGGCCCGACGCCCCAGTACCCGCCCCCGGACGCGGTCGCCGCAGACCCGGAGGTGGCGCTGGCCAGTGCCGCCGAGCGGGCCTACGCCGGTGATCTGGGCGCCGCCACCGGCCACCTGCGCACCGCCGCCGAGTACGCGGACGCGCTGCCGGTGCCGCGGCGGGACCGGTTCCTGCGGTTGGCCACCGCGTTGGAGCTGACCCTGGCCCGGCTCGCCGGCGACCTGCCACAGGCCCGTGCCGCCGCCGTCCGGCTGCTGCGCACCCGCGCAACCGCAGCCCCGCCGGCCGGCTCACCGGTGAGCTCATCGGCCGGCTTGGCGGGCGGCTTGGCGGGCTCATCGGCCGGCTCATCGGCCGGCTCATCGGCCGGCTCATCGGCCGGCTCATCGGCCGGCTCATCGGCCGGCTCGGCGGGCGGCTTGGCGGGCGGATCGCCGAGTGGGTTGTCGGCGGTCGAGGACGCCGACCTGCGGGCGTTCACCGGGACCGCGCTGGGCCTGGTCGAGATGTCCGGTGGTGGCTTGCCCGATGCACGGTTCGTCCGGGTGCGGGCGGCGGCCCGGGAGGCGGGCCGACCGCGTACCGAGCTGGTCGCCGCCAGCCGCGCCGCGCTGCTGCTCGCCGTCCGCGGTGACCTGCGCGCGGCCGAGCAGGCGGCCCGCGACGCGCTGGGCATGCCACCCTGGCGGGGCTCGTCCTGCCGGCTCGACTGCGGCTACGCGTACCTCGCTTTGGCGGTGGTGGCCCTGCACCGCGACCAGCCCGAGGAGGCCGCCGCGAACCTCGCGCTCGCCGGCCCGGCATTCGGCGAACTCGACACGCCGGGTGCGCTCGGCGAGCCGGTGGCGGTGGCCGTCTTCGCGCTCTGCCGTGCCACTCTCGACCGGGACTCCGGTGACCCGGCGGCCGCCCAGCGGCTGCTCGTACGCGCCCGGGACGCTCTGCCCCCCGAGCCGGCCGCCGCCGAACTGTCGAGCCTGCTCCGGGCCGCCGAGGCCGAGACCCGCATCGCGCGGGGCGACCTGGATGGCGCCCGGGCCCTGCTGGCCGGGGCCACCGGCGCCACCGGCGCCACCGGCGACGCCGGCACCCCGGCGCTCGACGTGGCCCTGTCCCGGGTGGAGCTGCGGGCGGGCGACCTCGGCGCCGCCGGCCGCGCCCTGCCGGACTGGCAGGTGTCGCCGGCCGCCGCCTGGCCCCTGCCGGTACGCGTGGACGCCGGCCTGCTGGAGGCGGTGCTCGCCGAGCGGGCCGGAGACGTACGCCGGGCCGGCCGCGTCCTGGAGCAGGTGCTCGACCTGGCCGGCCCGCAGGGCTGCCGTCGGGCGTTCACCCGGGCCCAACCGTCGGTGCGGGACCTGCTGGCCGCCCATCTCGACGCGGGCACCGCGCACTTCTCGCTGGTCAGCGACCTGGTCCGGGGCGTCGAGGAGAGCGCGCCCCGGCCGGCGGTCGAGTCGGTCGGCCTGCTCGACGAGCCGCTCACCGAGCGGGAGCTGACAATCCTGCGCTATCTGCAGAGCATCCTGTCCAACGTGGAGATCGCCGGTGAGTTGTCGCTGTCGGTCAACACGATCAAGACGCACGTGCGGAACATCTACCGCAAACTCGGCGCGACCCGCCGGCGTGAGGCGGTCCGGCGGGCACGCGAGCTGCGGCTGATCTGAACGGCGGGCCGCCGCCCCGATCAGCCGACCCGGGTCAGGCGTTCGCCGCCGCGTCCACGGCCGCCAGCAGGTCGGGCAGGTCGTACCCGCCGTCGTGCCGGACGTCGTTGACGAAGAGGGTCGGCGTGCCGTTGACCCCGCTGCGGATTCCGCCGACGAAGTCCCGGCGTACCCGGTCGGCGTACGTCCTGCGCTCCACCTCACCGTTTAGCTCGTCCGTCGGCAGCCCGAGCTGCTCGACGCCGAGCGAGAGGTGCACGGGATCCAACTGGTCCTGGTGCTCGTACAACCAGTCGTGTATCTCCCAGAACTTCCCCCGCGCAGCGGCCGCCTCCGCCGTCTCCGCGGCCCGCTCGGCGTACGGGTGGATGTTGGAGATGGGGAAGTAGCGGTAGACCAGGCGTACCGTGTCGGCGCGCTGGCGCAGCAACTCGTGCAGGTTCGGGTATGCGGCGCCGCAGAACCGGCACTGGAAGTCGCCGTACTCGATGATGGTCACCGGGGCGTCGGACGGCCCGCGGACATGGTCCTCGACGGTCACCGGCTCGCGCAGCCGGGCGGTGACCTGAAGTGGCGTGGTCATCCGGCCATCACCTTCCGCTCTCGATCGAGGTTGTCGAGCGCGTCGAAGATCCCGTCCGCGCCCGGGTTGACGTCCATCGGGGAGAGGTAACTCCACGCCACCGTCCCGGCCCGGTCGAGCACCACCAGCGCGCGGGCCGACTCGCCCTGCGGGGTGTACGCGCCGTACCGGCGGGCCACCTCGCCCTTGGGCTCGAAGTCGGACAGCAGCGGGAAGGTGATGCCCCGGCTCTCGGCGAACGCCCGGTGTGACCAGATGCTGTCCACGGAGATGCCGAGCACCATCGCCTGGTACTGGTCGAAGACCGATGCCGCCGCCTGGTAGAGCGACATCTGGTCCCCGCAGACGGGGCTCCAGTCGGCGGGGTAGAAGACGAGGACGACCGGGCGACCCCGGAACTGCTCGGGCCCGGTCCGGCGCCCGTCCGGAGTGCTCGCCAGGGTGAAACCGGGCGCGGGACGCCCGGGTTGGATCAGCCCGTTCGGATCGCTCATGCCCCCAGCCTGCCCGCGGAGCGGGTGAGGCCGGCTCACCCGCGCCGGGTGGTTCCGCGCTCAGCGCAGGACCGGCGCGACCGCGATGTGGTTCTGGACCTCCCGGATGCCCGGCGCGGACCAGGCCACCTGCTCGACCTCGGCGCGTTCGGGCATGGAGTGCACCAATCCGGCGAGCACCGCGGTGTCGCCGTGCACCCGGACGGTGATCCGCTCGGCCTCGGTGGCGCCGACCCGGGCCAGCGCGTCCACGATCTTCTCGGCCAGGTTCACGCCGTCCGGCGACGCGTTCGGCTGGACGGTGATGCCGTTGCTGACACCCCGGACGCCGGTCAGCCGGCAGACCGCCCGCTCGGCGGCCCGGCGCTGGTACTCCCACTCGACCTCACCGTGCAGCGTCACCCACCCGGCCGAGACGGTGACCTCGAGCTTCTCGATGGGCACGAACGCGTCCCACTCCAGGGCGTTGCCGGCCGCGGCGGCCAGGTCCGGGTCGGCACGCTCGTCGCCGCCGCTCAACTGCACGGTCAGGTCGTTGGCGACCGCCCGGACCCCGGCGACGCGGTGCGCGGCGCGTTCCCCGGCCCACTTCTTGGCGTAGCTGTCCACCCGTCCGGTCAGCGTGACGACGCCCTCGGCGACGGTCACGCCGATCTCGTGCGGCTGCACCCGGGGTTCCCAGGTCAACTCGTCGAGGACGGCGGACTGGATGTCCTGGTCGGTACGCGTGATCGTCGCGGTGGCCATCTGCCCCTCCCTTGCGCTCGCGTGCCCTGCCCGGCGGACCGGGGCGAAGGCTGGGGCCGGCCGGCCCGCCGATGTCCGATCATGCCCACCGCGCGGGTGAGGTGTCCTCACCCGATGTGGGCGACGGGCCCGGGCGGACCTGCGCGCGCCGGGGGGTGACTTGGTCGTGTCAGCGACGTTGGGAGCGCTTCCATAGCGGTGTCGAATCGGTTAGGGTGAGTGCGTTCCTCGATCGCGGGAGCCTCGCGTCGGGTGGTTGGAGCAAGGGCAAGCTCCGATCCGTCCCCCGCGTCGTCGTCCGTCCCCCGGGCCTCGACGCGCCACTTGGTCGATCCGTCCCCCGTGCCGCCGTGCTCGTCCCCCGGGCCGCGACGCGTCACCCCGGTCGATCCCGACTCCCGGGTCCCCACCCCGAGAGGAACGCAGATGCCCAGATCGCTGGCCAGCGTGGTCGTGTCGGCGCTGACCGTCGCCACGGCCGTCGTGGCGGTCCCGCTCACCGCCGCGGCCTCGGCTCCGGCCGCCGCCGAGGCGTACACCTGGCGCAACGTCCCGGTCGGCGGCGGTGGCTTCGTGCCCGGCATCGTCTTCAACCCCACCGAGAAAAACCTGATCTACGCCCGCACCGACATCGGCGGGGCCTACCGCTGGGAGCAGTCCAGCCAGTCGTGGACGCCGCTGCTCGACTGGGTCGGCGCGGACCGCTGGGGCTACAACGGCGTGGTCAGCATCGCCACCGACCCGGTGCAGACCAACCGGGTGTACGCGGCGGTCGGCATGTACACCAACGGCTGGGACCCGAACAACGGCGCGATCCTGCGCTCGACCGACAAGGGCGCCACCTGGCAGGTCACCGAGTTGCCGTTCAAGAACGGCGGCAACATGCCGGGCCGGGGCATGGGCGAGCGGTTGGCCGTCGACCCCAACCGGAACAGCACCCTCTACTACGGCGCCGAGGGCGGCAACGGGCTGTGGCGCAGCACCGACTACGGGGCGACCTGGGCCCGGGTCACGGCCTTCCCCAACGCCGGCAACTACCGGGCCGACCCCAGCGACCCGAACGGCTACAACGGGCAGAACCAGGGCCTCACCTGGGTCAGTTTCGACAAGAGCACCGGCACCGCCGGCGCCACCACGCAGACGATCTACGTGGGTGTGGCCGACAAGGACAACCCGGTCTACCGCAGCACCGACGGCGGTGTCACCTGGGCGCGCATCCCCGGGCAACCCACCGGCTACCTGGCGCACAAGGGTGTTGTCGACCCGGTCGGCGGTCACCTCTACATCGCCACCAGCGACACCGGCGGCCCGTACGACGGCGGCAAGGGCGACGTCTGGAAGTTCACCCGGTCGACCGGGGCCTGGACGCGGATCAGCCCGATCCCCTCCACCAGCGCCGACGACTACTTCGGCTACAGCGGCCTGACCATCGACCGGCAGCACCCGAACACGCTGATGGTGGCCACCCAGGTCTCCTGGTGGCCGGACGCGATCTTCTTCCGCAGCACCGACGGTGGGGCGAGTTGGACTCGCATCTGGGACTTCACCAGCTACCCGCAGCGGTCCAAGCGCTACACCATGGACATCAGCTCGGTGCCCTGGCTGACGTTCGGCACCAACCCGGCGCCTCCGGAGGAGACGCCCAAGCTCGGCTGGATGAACGAGTCGGTGGAGATCGACCCGCACGACTCCAACCGGATGATGTACGGCACCGGCGCCACCATCTACGGCACCACCGACCTCACCAAGTGGGACACCGGTGGTCAGTTCACGATCCGGCCGATGGTCCGCGGCCTGGAGGAGACCGCCGTCCTCGACCTGGTCAGCCCGCCCAGCGGCGCGCCGCTGATCAGCGCGCTCGGCGACGTCGGCGGCTTCCGGCACGTCGACCTGGACACCATCCCGTCGATGCTGTTCACCCAGCCGGTCTTCACCAGCACCACGAGCCTGGACTACGCCGAGAGCAAGCCGGCCGTGCTGGTGCGCGCGGGGAGCTTCACCGACTCCGACCGGCCCAACGACAGCCACGTCGCCTTCTCCACCGACGGCGGGGCCACCTGGTTCCAGGGCACCGAGCCGTCCGGCGTCAACGCCGGCGGTACGGTCGCGGCGGCGGCCGACGGCAGCCGGTTCGTCTGGTCGCCCGGCGACGCGGGTCAGCGGGTGGTCTACGCGGTCGGCTTCGGCAACTCGTGGGCGGCGTCCAGCGGCATTCCGGCGAACGCGACCATCGAGTCCGACCGCGTCGACCCCAACCGGTTCTACGGCTTCAGCGGCGGGCGGTTCTACCTGAGCACCAACGGTGGTGCGAGCTTCACCGCGACGGCGGCGACCGGCCTGCCCACCTCCGACGTGCGGTTCAAGGCGCTGCCCGGCGGCTCGGGCGAGTTGTGGCTGGCCGGCCCGGGTGGGCTCTGGCGGTCCACCGACTCCGGGGCCAGCTTCACCAAGCTGGGCGGCGTCAGCGCGTCCGGCAACGTCGGCTTCGGCAAGGCGGCGCCCGGGCGGACCAACCCCGCCGTCTTCCTCTACGGCACGGTGGACGGCCAACCCGGCGTGCACCGCTCCGACGACGGCGGCACGACGTGGGTACGCATCAACGACGACCGCCACCAGTACGGCAACCCGACCGAGGCGCTGACCGGCGACCCCCGGGTCTACGGCCGCGTCTACCTGGGCACCAACGGTCGCGGCATCCTGGTCGCCGACCGCACCGGCGGCACGCCGACGACCCCACCCCCGACGACGCCGCCTCCGACGACGCCGCCCCCCACGACGCCGCCTCCGACGACGCCGCCCCCCACGACGCCGCCTCCGAC